>CACZSO010000161.1 GCA_902783795.1 uncultured Eubacteriales bacterium | reverse complement strand
TCTCATAGCGCACCTTGCCCAGACAGCCGATGGACTTTCCATCCGCAAAGATCTCGGCGCACTGATAAGGATGCAGGTAAGGCTGTGAAGCTGGTGCATAGGTGAACCGGATCTTAAGCGCTTCTGCCACAGTATCCGTCAGTCCCTTTAGAGTGAAGAAATCCTCTTCCGGTCCGAAAATGCCTATGCAGAGTGTATTCTTCTCTTCCGGATAATCAGTGATCGGCAATGTTTTCGGCACGAAGACAGAGCCCATCTCGAAGAGCCGGCCGCTTAAGGTGCCGCGTTTTTCATTGCGAGCGGCGGAGCGGATCATCTGGGGCACCAGCGTGGTGCGCATCAGGGACAGGTCTTCGTTAATGGGGTTGATCAGGGGGATGGCCTTCCGTTCCGGAGCATCTTCAGGAAGCTTCAGAAGATCCAGGTCTGCCGGGGAGAAGAAGGAGTAATGGACGCCTTCATAGACTCCCTGGGCCAGCAGCGCTTTCTTGATCCTGAGGATCTCATTCTGCTCGGTGGTGCGGCCGCCTACCGTTACCTGGGCCGTGGGCATGAAAGTAGGCACCACATGGTCATAACCGTACTCACGGATGACCTCTTCTGCCACATCCTGATACCCTTCCATATCCTCGCGGTAGCCCGGGATCTGAAGCGTCAGCTCATCGCCTTCAAGGGACGGCTCCATATCCAGGTTTTTCAGGATCCGCAGGATATCTTCGTCCGGCACCGTAATGCCCAGGACACCGTTTACACGTTTAACGCTGACCTTGATCTCTCTTCTTCCGATGCTGTTTCCGGTATTCACGTCCACATGGGTCTTTGAAACCTTGCCGCAGCCTAATTCTTCTATAAGATGCAGGGCGCGCTCCATGGCCATGACGGTGGTATATTCGTTCACGCCCTTAGAGAAGACCTGGGAAGAATCCGAAGACTGGCCTAAGGCTCTGGAAGACTTCCGGATGTTATCCCGGGCGAATTTCGCTGCCTCAAACATCACGGACCCTGTGCTGTCCAGGATCTCGGAATTCAACCCGCCCATGATGCCGGCCAGTGCCACGGGACGCTCGCCGTCACAGATCACCAGGTTCTGGTCGTTTAAGGTGAAGACTTTTTCATCCAGGGTCTGGATCTCTTCCCCATTACGGGCACGCCGCACATTGATGGCATTTCCCTTCAGGAAAGCGCCGTCAAAAGCATGCATGGGCTGACCCAGTTCCTTTAAGATAAAGTTCGTGATATCCACCACATTGGAGATGGCTTCGATGCCCACCAGATGCAGGCGGCGGCGCATCCACAGGGGTGCTTCCCCGATCTTCACATCATAAACATAATGGGCGATATAACGCGGGCAAAGGTCCGGCGCATCCACAGTTACAGTGAAACCTTCCTTTTCCACGTCGGTAGCCGTATAATCAAGCGCCGGCATCTTCAGCGGCACTTCCAGCACCGCTGCCACTTCCCGGGCCATGCCGAAGATGGAAAGGCAGTCCGGACGATTAGCGGTGACGGCTATATCAAAGATCCAGTCATCCAGTCCTACGATGGGCTTCACATCAGCACCGGGAACAGCGTCCTCGGGCAGCACTAAAAGTCCATTATAAGAAGCCCCCGGGAACATATTGTCATTAATGCCCAGTTCCGTACCGGAGCAGAGCATGCCGCAGGAATCATAGCCTCTCATCTTACCGGCCTGGATGGTCATCAGGCCTTCGACGGTGACATGGTCCTTCGCGGTGGCATAGACCACGGCGCCTACTTTAGCCACCGGGAACTTCCCGCCGGCACGGACATTGTCCGCCCCGCACATGATCTGCACCGGCTCTTCTTCACCGATATCCACCATGCACAGGCTTAAATGGGTTCCTTCTACTTTCTCGCAGGAAAGCACTTCACCCACGACTACACCGGAAATATCCTTTCCGGCCTCATATGATTCTTCCACCTCAAAGCCGCAGGAAAACAGCTTTTCCTCCAGTTCCTTCGGTGTTACATTAATATCCACATAATCTTTTAACCAGCTGAGCGGTACAAGCATCTTCTCTTCCCCCTTTCTCAGTCGCTGATCTGTTTCAGTACGCGAAGATCTGATTCAAACAACAGTTTGATATTGTTGAAACCGTACTTCAGCATGGCGATGCGCTCCAGGCCTACGCCAAAGGCGAAACCGGAATAGACATTCGTGTCTATGCCGCAGCCTTCCAGCACCTTATTATTCACAACACCGGCGCCCAGCACTTCGATCCAGCCTGTGCCTTTGCACAGCCGGCAGCCTTTGCCGCCGCACTCGAAGCAGCTCACATCCACTTCCACGGAAGGCTCCGTGAAGGGGAAGTAGGAGGGACGCAGCCGAGTCCGGGTGCCCTCGCCGAACATACGCTCCACCAGCACGTTCAGCATACCCTGGAGGTCGCCCAAGGTGATGCCCTTATCCACTACCAGGCCTTCCATCTGGGAGAACATGGGTGAATGGGTAGCATCATCATCCGAACGGAACACCTTGCCCGGAGACAGGATCTTAATGGGCGGTTTCTTATTTTCCATGACATGGATCTGTCCCGCCGATGTCTGTGTCCTTAAGAGGAACTCATCTGTCAGATAGAAAGTATCCTGCATGTCACGGGCCGGATGGTCCTGGGGCGT
>CACZSO010000160.1 GCA_902783795.1 uncultured Eubacteriales bacterium | reverse complement strand
TACTGCAGGCGAATGGCGGCATGACCGTCCTGGGTGATCTCCCTGATCACCCCTGCGATGCCGATGGGATAGAAACTTTCCTCCGTCATCTCATTGAAGTTTTCGTTTTCTTTAGCAACGATCAGGATCACCCGCTCATTGACTGACGCACCTTTTCCGCCGGAACTTCTTTTCAGCTGTTCTGTCTGCAGATACAGCGTAGCTTCCGGTGCCAGGATCATATTATATACAGGTACTACTAACATTCATTCATCCTTTCCTTTTTACATTTCACATAAGCAGCAGGTCCTGCAGCATAGAGATCAGCTCATTCAGCATGACCGTGTTCTTTTCGGCGGGCGATGTCCTGTTCATGGAAAGAAAACGCACCGGTGCAAACAACATGGCATTCAGATTCTCGTTACTGCAGCGTTTCATGATGCCGCGGTCCTGATAGGGATGGATCATATCCAGGATCTGAGCACTCAAGTCTTCTTCCCGAAAGATCCCTGCCAGACCAGGGCTGTGCATACACTGTTCCACAAATCCGAAGATCTCCGCATGGTCGACACTGAAAGAATAATAGCCCCTCACCAAAGCATCGATCAGCTCCCTCGCATCCATCTCCGGCCTGATCCGTCCCATCAGATACCCATAGGACTGCCGGGCACATTCTTGATACACCTCCGAAAGCATCGCTTCTTTACTGTCATAATAGATATAAATGGTAGCCGGGGAGACACCGGCTTCCTTTGCGATCTTCGCAACAGAAGTGTTTTCAATACCATCCCGGAGGATGATCCTTACCAGGGCTTCCTTGATCCGCTGCATTTTATCATAATCTTTGGTTCTCAAAAGCGCCTCCTTACAGATTCAAGATCAATGATAACCGGCCGGTCCATATCTCTTAAAGATGTTTCAGACGGAAACCGGCCCCTTTGCGATTCTATAATAAATGATCATTCATTTATTGTCAAGTGAAGATTCTGTGACCTTTTTTTCAGGCAGCTGAGATTTGTCAAAAGCACTAAAAAAGCAAGGTCTTTGCGGTTTATCCGCGCAAAACCTTGCCAAATAAAAAAGCTCCCGGTCAGACTCGAACTGACGACCTGCGCATTACGAATGCGCTGCTCTACCGACTGAGCCACGGAAGCTTGTGCCTTTTAAAGGCCATTACTCATTATACAGAATTCCTGCCGTTTGTCAACCATGGAATCAAAAAAATCTGCGGAGAAGGTATGCTTTATGATACCCTCCCCGCAGAAATAAAGATCAATAGATCCTGTTCGGCTGTTTTTCCCGTCTCGCCACAAAGAACATGACGATGGCTCCCATAACGATGGGAATGATCAGGAATGCATAGCCATAACCATAGTTTTCGTTAAACCATCCGGCGATCATATTGACGATCATGGGACCTAAAGCCATACCGATATCCAGGCCGATATAGTAGGTAGAGCTGGCGGATCCGCGCTCAGCGATCGGAACGGATCCAAGGGCCATGGACTGCATGATGGGCTGAAGTCCGCCGTAGCCTATACCGAAAAAGATGCCGGCGGCGGCTGCCTGCCAGGTGTGTGTCAGGTTCATGACCAGCAGGATACAGACGATCAGGCAGGAATTGCAGAAATACACGAAGAACTGCCGGGGAACCTTTTCAGCCACTTTCATGATGAAGGGACGGGCGATGAGGTTCGAAAAAGCATATAAAGTAAAGAATAAGCCTGCATTCTCCACACTTCTGTTTTCAGCGAATAAAAGCAGGAAGCCAGTGATGGCTCCGGACAAAAGGGCATTGAACATGCTGATAATAGCGGCAGGAAGAGCCGGTTTGCAGATAATGGTCTGCCACCAGGCTTTTTTCTCCTTCGAAACCCCCAACAGCTTCGCTTCTGCTTCCTTCTCCTCTTCATTCGCTTCATTCTTCTTGACAAAATTCACTAACACGAAGGAAAGCCCATAGAGGGAAGCTGCGCCTAAAAACAGCACCGTGTAGTTCCACTGCTCGATCACTTTGGCACCGACAGCCGGGGCAAAGGCCATGGACAGGTTTCCCATCAAGGCGTAATAGCCCATGCCGTTAGTCAGCTGGTCCCGGGGGACGGCGTCCGCCACAAAGGCCAGATTCACGGTCGAGAAAATAGAAAAGATAATGCCGTGAAGGATCCGGACCAGTAAAAGCAGCACTACATTCGTAGAAAAGACATAGGCCACAAAGACAGCCGCCATGGAAAGCAGGGTCAGGACCATCATCCGCTTCCGGTCAAAATGATCGCTGATCCAGCCGGCTACCGGGCGTGAAAACAACGCTGCCAGGGACATAAGTCCCGGAAGTATCCCCAGGATAGCCCCGCTGACCCCTACGAATTTCGCGTATTTCGTAATATTAGAGCTGGTCATGGAATAGCCGAACTGGGCAGCAAAGTAAGCAAAGCACAGGATGACATAGCCCGGCGTAACCAGTTTCTGTTTTTTAGTCTGCGTCATGGATTTTCAAGCTCCTTATTTTCTCTTCATGAGAGTTACTTTTTCTCCGGGTGCCGTACCCGGACGTCCCCGCATCTTTTCTGAGATCCTGATGCCGTCTTCTGTCAAAGAAACAGACAGCTTCCGGGAAGAATTATTCTCCGGCCATAAAAGTTCAAGCACCAATGTATCTTCTTTTTCAAAATAGGCATTTGCATAGCATTGAGACGCGAATTCCCAGGGCGTGTGCAGTGTATTGAACCGCCGGGTCCCATCCATGGCAAAGACCAGTTTCTCTTCTGTCCTGTCAGCCGCTTTCCACAGCACTTCCAGCGCCATATTGGTGAGATCCAACGAGACGGTCTCCACATTCTTCGCTGTCATGCCAGGCACATTTTCCTGGGCTGACATGCCGGCACAATATAGGTCAAAGCTTCCCTCAACTGCTTTAAAGATCCCGCCAAAGCTCTCTTTACAGGGAGAATACGGTGCGTATTCAGGATGAGCGATGCAGGCATGTTTCAGCCGGTAAGTAAGGCGCTTAAGAGCTGTCTCGTTCTCAGGAAGCACATCGTCCTTTACGGCCGGGATCAGATACTCCCAGATGGCCGTCAATGTTTTCTGGGCGTTCATGGCATTCTCATTGATGGACACGATCATGTCCTTATCCGGGATCACGATGGAATACTGTCCGCCGGCACCATCCGCCCGGTAAGCTCCGGGATAGGCGCACATCCACATCTGGAAACCGTAGCCGCAGTGACTGTCAGGATTATCTCCCGGATGAGAGGAATTATCTGTCTGAAGAGAGGTCGCCAGTTCAACATATTCCGGTGTCAGAAGCTGCTCTCCTCCGGCCACACCTCCGTCTTTGTACAGTTTCATCAGCCGTAGGTTATCCTCTGTGGTCGAGACCGTACGCCAGGCCCACATATCATAGCCTTCCGGCGCGATACCGTGATCCAGGTTTTTTGCATCGATGCCGATGTAAGGGAACACTTTTTCTTCCAAATATTCATACACTGTCTTTCCCGTCAGCTTCTCAATGACTTTGCCAAGGAAGGTCGATGCTACGGAGTTATAATAAAAAGTGGTTCCCGGCATATAGGTCAGGTCAAGATTGATGAAATTCTTGACCCAGTTGCCCTCCATGGAGGGGAATTTCGTCATTCCGGTGGAAAAACGCAGGGTATTCCGGATGGTCAGGTTTTCCTGGAAAGGTGTAGGATCTTCCGGCTTATATTCCGGGAAAATATCATACAATTTATCATCCAGTGACAGCAGCCCTTCTTTTATGGCCACACCGATGGCAGTGCCCATATAAGTCTTTGTCAGAGAATTGCACATGTGATGAAGGCCCGGGGCAAAAGGGGCCCACCAGCCTTCACAGGCGATCTTTTCATGACGCATGATCATAAGACCGTGCATCTGTGTAAAGTCTCCTTCCAGGGCATCCAGAAACTGTAAGATACCCTCTGAAGAAATGCCTACGCTTTCCGGTGTCGTCCGTTCAAATTCAGTTCTCATATATCTAAACCTCTTTACTGTATTTGAAATGCAAACTTTACGCGGTTCCTTCCCTTATGACTTGAAAACATCCTGCAGGAACTTATCTGCCAGGGGTACCCACAGATTGAAGCTCTCATAGCCCTGGCCTAAGATGGAAGCACCGGCCTGGCCGTGAGGTACGCCTGCAAAAGTATGGACTTCTACCGGGACATTATGCTTTAAAAGATCCGGATAGACAAAGTTGAAATTATCAATAGCATTATCCAGACGGCCTATGGCATAGAATACCGGCGGATAAACGGTGCCTTCCCATACGAAGCTTTCATCACCGTTAAAACGCGGGCCATAGACACAAAGGAACGCATCCGGACCGCCATAATAATTATCCAGCTCATCCGGCACATAATCCGGGAAATAATCTGTGACTTTCTTCTCTCCTGAATAGAACTGGATACAGGCTTCTCCTGTCAGACCACCATTAGAGAAGCCGGCGAAAGCCACCTTGTCAGGATCCACACGGAGTCTGGCCGCATTCTTTCTCACGTAACGGATAGCCCGGGCGGAGTCAGCTCCGCACTCATGACCGCTCCAGGGCATATGGTTGGGACGGTTCAGCAGCAGAATACACTGATAGCCTAACTTGTTCAGATCCCTGGCTGACTGATAACCTTCTTTTACCACAGCGCTGCCATGATCGCCGCCGGCACAGACTACTACAGCCCCTTTGGGTGTTTCATATTCAGGGATCAGCATCTCATAAAGATAAGGTTTGAAGTCAGGATCATGATTGAATTTAAAGTCGCTGTTATCCGTAAAATCTGTCTCAGAAGGCATATTGCCCTCCTCCCAGAGATAGATCCGCTCCGGCGCATTGGGCCTTTTCTTCACATTGGCGACCAGATCTTTGAGCTCTGCAGCGATCTCCTTTGCTTCTTCCAGGGTGGCCTCATACATGAGTTTATCCTTTAACAGACATATCCTGACCACTTCCTGCTCATCATAGGCTATGACATCCTCACAGACTTCCGACAATCTGACATTGATATCTTTGATCAGATCTGTCTTATCCTTCATGGCTACCATCATTTTTTCCAGATCATCAAATGATGCCATAAAATAT
The DNA here is from genome assembly GCA_902783795.1 of uncultured Eubacteriales bacterium. GTDB lineage: Bacteria > Bacillota > Clostridia > Lachnospirales > Lachnospiraceae > UBA1267. The sequence goes on along the minus strand of CACZSO010000160.1, from coordinate 7,995 downwards.
CTCCTTTCTGCATAAAAACATTTTAGTTTTGCTTTAATTTTATTTATTTTACTGTATCCTCATTATTTTGTAAAGCATGCCAGCCAAGGATCAGTTTCTTTTTTTCTTCTTTAGACAGCTGTTTGATCTTCACTTCCCGGCTCTGTGCTTCCCGTTTGTCTTCGTATTCTTCCGCATAGACCAGCCTCACCGGGAGCCGGGCTCTGGTATAGCGGCTGCCCTTTCCTGAATTATGAGTCTCTACTCTTTTTTCAAGATCATTGGTCCAGCCGGTATAATAGGTCCCGTCGCTGCATTCCAGAATATAAGTGTAATTCATTATTTACTCTTGTTTTTATAAAGAAGCAGGCACTTTTTACGTGCCTGCTTCAGTTTTTCATTTCGTCCGGAGAAAAGCAAGATTCCTTCTCTTACGGATAGCTGAACTTAGATCTCCAGATCCGCGCCGTACACAGAGAACATCTTTGTGGATCCCGGGAAGCCCATGGGCTTCGGCGGCGGATAAGCGCCCATCAGTTCATCGTCAAAGTTTGTCTCAGAACGGATGGTCTTATCAAAGATCATGATATTGCTGTCCTGATCCACTGGTTTCCAGGTGGGGATCAATGCGTTATTCGGGTCGCCGGTCTTGGCAAAGGCTAACCAGGAGGATGTCACAGCATCTTCCAGTTTATCAGACTCGCCGGGAACGAAGGCAGACTCGATATAACGGGCATTGTGGAACATGAAGGGTTCTTCTGCATTATGCCAGGCCGGCACACCGCCATCCCAGTCAGACTCGAAGGAGAACATATACTCATAAATAGGAGTATCCGTGTTCTTCGCCCTGTCTTTGCAGAACTGGATCAATGACGGCCGCATGGAAGTATCTGTGTAGATAGCGTCAATGATATTGTGGTCCGGATAGGCTTTCTTGAAAGCTTCGACCACGGCATCTTTCTTATCGCCCAGCTCTTCTGTCAGCAGCTGATCCACTTCTTCTTCCGTCAATGCATTTTTGCTCTTCTCCAGATTGAAGGCAGCATAGCATTTAAATTCACCCATATTGGAACCCACGATCATGGGGATATTCTTGGATTCTTCTCTCCAGCCGTATTCTGCCGGATTTCCGAAGAAATATTCACCATCCGAGATGGGACCCCAGCTGGGACGGCCTTTGCCTTCCTGATTGCACTGGTAGATGGCTTTGATAGTGGCGGCTGAAAGATCATACCAGGAAACGGTCTCGATCTCTTTGATGGTCTCTTTGGTCAGACCCAGATTAGCGACGATCTTATCCGCAAACTCCTGATTCGTCTTTCTTGCATTCGGATCAAAGCCCAGGCGCGCGCCGCCGGACTGCATGATGGCTTTATGGAATAAGCCGTCAGCTGCCGGAGTCTGCAGCATGGAAAGGACTTTGGAGCCGCCGCCGGACTGACCCATAATGGTCACATTGCCAGGATCACCGCCAAAGTTTTCAATGTTCTCATGGATCCACTTAAGAGCTGCTACCAGATCTGCCAGGCCTACATTGACAGAGTTTTTATATTCTTCACCGTACTGAGAAAGATCCAGATAGCCCAGGACGTTCAGACGATGGTTTAAAGATACCACGACCACATCGCCGTATTCGGCCAGGTTCTCACCGTCATAAGAATAAATCTCTACGGAAGAGCCGCCCATCCAGCCGCCGCCATGCATCCAGACCATGACCGGCTTTTTCGCTGAAGGATCGATGGATTTTGTCCAGATATTGACATACTGGCAATGTTCATTCTCGGGCCAGAAATAGTGGGGAACGTAGGGCTCGTCATGAGCCAGCACCGTATTCAGTTCCGGCGGGTTGTAGCCATAGACCAAGGCTTCCTTTACGCCTTCCCAGGGCTCCACATCATGAGGCATATGGAAACGCTCTGCATCCGCGTATTTGATGCCACGGAAAATGTAGTTGCCTTCTACGATAGCGCCACGGACCTTGCCGGCTTTTGTCTGTACCACAGCCTTATCATGGCCGGTAATGACCGTCTGTGTAAGTTTGTGCATATACATAGTTTTTGATCTCCTTAATTATTTCACTTTGGGTCTTGGACACCTCATCCGTCAGCCTTTGGCTGACAGCTTAGGCTTCTCGCCGCGCTGAACGGGTGCCACTGGCACCCAGCGGCCTCAAGGGGAAGCCTTTCTGTGCCTTCCCCTTGAGGGGAAGGTGGCAGGCACAGCCTGCCGGATGAGGTGTTCCGCCATCCTTACAGACTCTGCCTCGGGCCGCCGCCGAACACGCTGCCGAACATATTGCCCATGGAGCGTTTCACATTCTTATTATACTCCTGGAACTTCTTGTCATGGTCATGCATGACATAGGATTTCGCATCAAAGAAGTAAGTTGCGCCGGGCTCTTCCTGATAAGAAGGCCACTTAAGATCCATGCCGTCATGATTCGGATTCCCTGTCTTCGCCATAGCCAGCCAGGCACCGGTCATCTCATCCTGCATCTTCTCTGAAACACCGGGAATATAAGAAGCTTCCAGATATTCAGCATTATGGAACATATAGGCTTCTTCCGCATTATGCCAGCCGGTGGTGCCGCCGTCATAGGGGAATTCTGTGGGGATCACCCAGTTATAGACCGGAGCTGCCCCGGGCATGGCCGCCCTGGCTTCACAGAACTGCACCGTGCCGCGGCGGGTGCCGGAATCGATAAAGGCCATATCCACCAGAGGCTTGTCAGGATAAGCTTTCTTGAACTCTTCTTTTGCAGCCTCCAGATCATCGCCATAAAGGTCTTTCAGCAGTTTTTCCACCTGCTCTTCTGACCACTCGTTCTTATTGCCTTCATAAGGAGCGAATACATGGTTATTCGCAAATTCACCGAATAAGGAGCCAGCCAGTATCGGGATGTTCTTTGTTTCCTCACGGAATCCATGGATAATGGGTTCGCCCAGGAAATATTCACCATCATATACCGGACCCCAGTTCATGCCGGCACCCAGATCATAAGCGGCTCTGGCCAGCTTATAGTAGGGGATGGTCTCGATCTTTTCGATGGTCTCTTTGGTAAGGCCCAGTTTTTCTACGAGTTTATCCGTGAATTCTTTGCAGGATTCATGGGTACGCTCGCCTCTGCCGCCTTCACCGACCCAGCCAAGGCCTGACTGGATGGAAGCTTTGCAGAACAGACCGTCCGCTGCCGGCGTCTGGATCAGGGATTTCACCTTTCCGCCGCCGCCAGACTGGCCCATGATCATGACATTGTCCGGATCACCGCCGAAAGCGTCAATATTGTCGTGTACCCACTGAAGAGCCGCGACCATATCCATCTGGCCTAAATTACCGGAATGTTTATATTTCTCGCCGTAATCAGAAAGATCCAGATAGCCGATGATATTCAGACGATGGTTGATGGAGACCACGACCACATCGCCGAATGCTGACAGATTCTCTCCGTCATAGGCAAACAGCTCGATGGAGGATCCTGTGGCGAATCCGCCGCCGTGGATCCAGACCATGACCGGGCGCTTGCGGCCTTTTTCCGGCTTCTGCGTCCAGATATTTAAATACTGACAGTCCTCATCCTGTGTCCAGTGGACATGGGGGACATAATAAGCATCATGAGCGATCACCGTAGAGATCTCCGGGGAGACCGGACCATAGGCATGGGCGCGCTTTACACCTTCCCAGGGTTCTACCGGTTTCGGCTCTTCAAACCGTTTTGCATCCGCGTACTTGATGCCGCGGAAAATATACGTGCCTTCAGTCACAAGGCCCCTGACCTTACCGGCTTTCGTTTCAACGATGGCCGATGCCGGATCACAGATGACCTTCTGAGTCAGTCTTTTCGGATACATAACGCATTTCCTCCTGTTATTTCATTAATTAGTTCTATTGTAAACTAAAAAAAAGGCGCCGTCAAGACGCCTTTTTATATGTTTTACTACGTTCTGATCCTATGGACCTCTCTCGAGATGTTTTCAGTACTCTATTCCTATTCTGGCAAGGATACCCTGATCATAAGGATGCTTGACCTTTTTCATCTCTGTGACGTAATCCGCCAGTTCCACTAATTCCGGAATAGGATCCCGTCCTGTGAGAACCACTTCCAGTTCTTCCGTTTTTTCCTTCAGAAAACGGATCACTTCATCCTTAGGGATCAGACGGTTTCTAATGGCCGATGTTACTTCGTCCAGTACCAGCATGTCCTTCTCTTCTGCCGCCTTCTGGATGGCTGCGCGGAAAAGATCGGTATAAGCATTTTCGGCTTCTTCCTTTGTTTCATCTTTCATGTATTTATAAAAGCCAAAATTAGTGGCAACAAAGGCTGTTTCAATATTTTCCAATGCCTCAAAAGACTTTATCTCCGACGATGTTCCGTCCTTTGAAAACTGCACGAACAGGACCTTCATACCCGCTCCTGCCGCACGTACAGAGAGCCCCACGGCTGCTGTCGTTTTTCCTTTTCCGTAACCTTCATAAAGATGGATCAATCCTTTCATCTTATACCTCCCTGTTGATGATCTTATAGATCAGGTCCATATCCAATGAGTTTCTTACAGCATCCGCCAGGATGTCATACTGGCGCTCCTTATATTCCCGGATATCAAAAGACTGCAAAGCTTCAAAATCAATGTTCCGTCTCTCACAGATGGCTTTAAGGATCGTATCCGCGATGCCCTCTGCATCGAAGACTCCATGAATATAAGTTCCATAGATATTCTGGTTACCCTGAAGGGACGGAAGTTTTTCCCCGCTCCTTCCCATATGGATCTCGTATCCATTATACTTCATACCGTTTAATCCGGCAAGCATTCCCTGAATACCGGAAAAGACGCCTTCTGTCTGTGTCTGTACTTTCTCTTCAAGAAAAACTGTTTCCATGGATATAAGTCCCAGGCCGGCAATCTCTTCTACCGATGCTGCTTCTACCTGTTCAGGATCCGATATAGTCTCTCCCATCATCTGGTAGCCGCCGCAGACACCGAAGATCAAAGTTCCCCGGGATGCTTCCTGACAAACAGCCGCTTCCAGTCCTGACTGCCTCAGCCACTTAAGGTCTGAGATGGTGCTCTTCGTGCCAGGCAGGATGATCATATCGGGTTTTCCCAGTTCTCCTACAGAATCCACATATCTGAGGGATACATTGCCATACCGCTCAAAAGGTGCAAAATCTGTAAAGTTTGAGATACGCGGCAGACGGATCACGGCAATGTCCACCAGCTTCCGCTCGTTCTTCCGGGAAAACCGCTCTGTCAGGGAGTCTTCATCATCAATATCCACCTGAGTATAGGGCACGACACCGGCTACCGGTATCTTGCAGATATCTTCCAGGATCTGGATCCCCGGTTCAAAGATACGGATATCTCCCCGGAATTTGTTGACGATGAGGCCTTTTACCATGGCCCGTTCATCCTCGGGAAGCAGGGCTACCGTCCCGTACAACTGGGCAAACACGCCGCCGGGATCAATGTTGCCTACCAAAAGCACCGGGGCATTTACCAGCTTCGCCATACCCATATTGACGATGTCATCATTCTTAAGATTCAGCTCCACAGGGCTGCCCGCCCCTTCAATGACGATGATATCATTCTCTTTTGCCAGGCCGTTATAAGCTTCCAGAATAGCCGGGATGTATTCTCTTTTGTGCCGGTAATACTCCATGGCCCGCATATTGCCCTGGGCTTTTCCGTTTACGATCACCTGGGAACCCACATCCGTGGTAGGTTTCAAAAGAATCGGGTTCATACGCACATCCGGCTTTGTACCGGCCGCTTCCGCCTGTACCACCTGGGCCCGGCCCATCTCCCCGCCAGCCTCGGTAATAAAGGAATTCAGCGCCATATTCTGGCTTTTGAAAGGCGCCACTTTATAACCGTCCTGCTTCAGGATCCGGCAGAGAGCCGCACAGATCAGACTTTTTCCTGCATTGGACATGGTGCCCACGACCATAATGTTTTTTGCCATAATATTATCCTCATTTAAGGTGATTTTTATAGAGTTCCCGCCGTGCCACAAAGGCTTCCCTCGGAGGAGAGATGTCACCGAAAGTGACGGATGAGGAGTCCCGATTTGATCTCTCACCCCATCCTTAATCATTATGTACTCTTATCGATCTCTTTCACGGCTATTATCAGCTGTTCATTTTCTTCATGTGTCCTTACAGCGATCCTATACCAGTTTCTATCCTTAAGCCCTGGAAAGTTACAGCAGTTTCTGACAGCGATCCCTCTTTGCAAAAGTATCTGATCCAATGGTTTTTCACGGTTTTTTCTGTCTTCAAACAAAATAAAATTAACGTCGGAAGGAATGACCCGGAAGCCGGCTCTTATCAGTTCCTCTGTCAGCCATTTTCGTTCTGTTTTTATGATCTCTAAAGCATTAAGGATATGCTTATTCTCCTTAAGCGCTGTTATGCCTGCTTTCTGGGCTATCAAAGATACGTTCCATGGCTGCATCGTTTCAGACATGGCTTTCAGCAGTTCCCGGTCTGATGAAAGACAATATCCCAGGCGCACACCAGCCATGCCATAGTTTTTTGTAAAAGCCTTCAGGATAAAAAGATTCTTATGACCTGGTACCATATCTGACAGGCTGTCATGAAGTCTCTTTTGTCCTAATGCCTTACCTTCTGAACACCATGATCCAGGATCTATATCTGCCTCAACCAATGTTTTCTCAGGACACGAAAGATCTAAGAAGCATTCATCCACAAACAGCCGGCAGCTGATCTCCTCGCAAACCTTCAGAACATCTTCCAAAAGCACTCTGTCCCAGAGTCTCCCGGTAGGATTATTCGGATTGCATATGAATACCACCTCCGGACGATTCTCCAGAATGCTTTCGATCACATCTTTTCCGGGGAGGAAATCCAGTTCTTCCTTCATCATGCAGCGGCTGACCTTTCCTCCGGTCCTTTCAACAGAAAGCGCATACTCAGAAAATGTGGGGGCCGCCTCCAACATCTTCGATGGCTTCACAGCCTCTGAAAAAGCATAGATCAGTTCCGCTGCCCCATTGCCGCAAAGGATGTGATCAGCCGGCAGTCCCTCCTTTTCAGCAATAGCATTGACCAGTTCCCTGCAATAAGGATCCGGATAGTGGATCACCTCGCGTAAGGCTTTTTCCATGGCCTGGATCACACTTTCAGGCGTTCCCAAAGGATTGATATTTGCAGAAAAATCCAGAATTATTCGATTTTCGTAAACATCCCCGCCATGGGGGTTCTGAGTGTTGTAAAGCAACGAAACACCTCATTTCAGCGCTATGATAACAGCCGCTTTTATCAGGGCACATAATATCAGGATCAGCACAGAGGTCAGATACATCAGCCGGCAGGTCCTGGGAATATCTTCATGCTCCACCGGTCTTAGATCATCGCCGATGGTCTTCTTTTTATGCAGCACACCGTGATACCAGGCATCACCGGCCAGCTGGATCCTCAAAAGACCGGCACACACAGATTCTGTCTGGGCGGAATTCGGGCTGGCATGATGATAGCGGTCCCGCTTAAAGATCTTCCAGCCGTTTTTCACATCCAGCTTCTGCAATGCGCCTGAGACCAGCATGATAAGCGCTGATATCCTGGCCGGAATAAAGTTCATCACATCATCCAGCTTCGCCGGGACCAGGCCAATGTTCTTATAGGGTTCTTCCACATACCCCAGCATGGAATCCATGGTGTTTACGGCTTTATAGAAGAATCCCAGAGGTGCTCCGCCAAGAGCCATGAAAACCACAGGAGCTACGATACCATCCGAAGTGTTCTCAGCCACCGTCTCCACGGCCGCCTTCGTCACTCCTGCATCATCCAGGCGTTCCGTATCCCGTCCTACGATCATGGAAACTGCTTTTCTGGCTCCCGGAATATCTTCCTGCTTCAGACAATGATACACTTTCATACTTTCCGTTTTTAAACACTTTGTTGCCAGAATCTGATAGGTCATGATACTTTCCACAACCAATCCGGCAGCCCAGTGAATCCAATATGCAGCAAAGAGAATTGCTCCGGAAAGAAGCACGGTG
>CACZSO010000159.1 GCA_902783795.1 uncultured Eubacteriales bacterium | reverse complement strand
TTCGCCCCGCACACAGCGGTTATAGTTTTCCAATACATTGTAGGCACGCTCTCCTATAGGCGGACGCGCCTGCTGGACCATCCAGGGGAAAGTCCCGGGAATGACCCAGTCTTTAGAGTAGTCTCTTGTGGCGGCACGTTCCATAAAACGCGAAACAGCCATACGTGTACCTCCTTATGATTCTAAAAATGCAGCAGTAATCATCTCAAAAGGATTATCGGCGGGGCTTCACCAGCCGGACGGAGGCAGACTTCTGCGAGTTCAGGCTTGCAGAGAAAAAACCTCTTTGGAAGCTCTTCAAAGCAAGCTCCAGGGCCGGTTATCATTTCCTGAAAACATGAATGCAGAGCAGCCTCCCGATACTGTAATCATAATATTGTGAGGGACGGAATGCAATAGAAAAATAAAAAGATGCAGAACATCGCAAAAACGCTGAAGGAGTGAGCAGGGGAAGAAGAGCAGACAGATCTTGACAGGTGGAGGAAGAGGGAAAAGCCAATGTAAACCGACATTTTAGTCAAATACTTAGGAAGCTTGAACTCGTTTCGTTTTCCGGGATTAGACAGGTGAAGAGAGAGGGAAAAGCATATGTAAAGAGCTTTTCAAGCAAATACATAGGCCATTTGAACTCATTTTTCAGAATCCGACAGGCGAAGGAAGCGGGAAAAGCATATGTAAATAGCTTTTCCTGCGAATACATAGGAAGTTTGAACTCATTTTCCGGGATCATGACAGGTGAAAGGAGAAGGAAAAGCATATGTAAACAGCTTTTCCTGCGAATACATAGGAAGTTTGAACTCATTTTTCAGAATCCGACAGGCGAAGAGAGAGGAAAAAGCATATGTAAACAGCTTTTCCTGCGAATACATAGGAAGTTTGAACTCATTTTCCGGGATCAGGCAGGCGAAGGGAGAGAAACGCAAGAGCAGCCTGTCGACAGACAGGCTGCTCTTGCGTGAGTGTGAAAGTATGGTTACTTGCGGGGGAGGTTTTTTCGTGCTTAAACCCGGACTCGCTTTTTTCCGACGAGGATCATAAACATCGTAAACTGGACAGCCTGGGCTAAGAGCATAACGATCAGCACCGGGATGTAGCTTTGGAAGTGGTCATACAGGAGGCCTACAATGGTGGTCCCGAAGGCATTGGAGGCGGTGCAGAACAGGGCTGCCTTAGGGTAGATATTGCTGTAATTTGCCATACCGAAGACTTCACGGACCAGCATGACCACACTGACAGTGCTGAGGGCATAGTCGAAGCCGATGAAAGCGGCGGCGATGATAGCGGTGGGGCCGGTATGTACGGTAAGAAGCAGCACCGTGCCCAGGACAATAATGGTGAGGTAGATAAGCACCGAGCGCCGTACGCCTAAACGGTCTATGAGGAAGCCTAACAGGATCTTTCCTGAGGTGTTCACGATCATGCTGGCGGACAGCATGACTGCACCGACAGAAGCAGGAAGGGCAAAGGATTCCGCCACACCCGGGAAATGCTGGACGATGGCTACGATGGAGCCGCACATGGCCGCGTAGATCCCCGCACAGAGAAACAGGACCAGCGGGAACTTAGTCTTGGCAGCGTCTTTCTTCTCGGGCATTTTAAGATCCTGCCGGGGAAGTCCTGAGTCACCATAGGCTATCTCGCCTACATCCTCTGGTTTCATGCCAATGGGCAGCAGGAACAGGGGCATGTACAGGATGAACATCACCACACCTGCGATCACGTAAGCCGTGCGCCAGCCTACGGAACTGATGACGGATGAAAAGATGGGGGAAAGAAGGGCGCCGGCCACGCCGCTGAAACCTAAGGCAATACTAGTCACCAGTCCCGTATTTGTGTGGAACCAGGAGGTCAGCACCATGGAGCCTAAAATACTGCCGATAAAGCCGGCGGTGAAGCCGCGGACGGCATTCAATGCATAGAGCATCCAGAGCTTCGATGAAGTGCCTAAGAGAGCCGTAGCGCCGGCAGTTATGATAGCGCAGACCAGGCAGACCAGGCGGAAATTCTTTTTATTCATGATCTTCGGCATGACAGTGCCGCCCACGGCGCAGACGAGTGTCGCGATGGTGAGGGTCAGACTGACACTGCCCCTGCCCACCCCCAGTTCATTGGCAATAGGGGAGAAGAAGAGGCCGCCGATATTCACCAGCATACCAATGGAGGCAGCGATGGCCAGACTCATGGCCACGATCACCATAATGTGTTTCGGTCTCATTTTTTTCATGACATTGTAAGTCCTTTCTCATAAGGATGAAATGCGCTGCATTTCTTCTTAAGCCCCTGAAAGGAACCCGGGGCAGGCAATAAAGACAAAACACAGCAGGCGTAAAACCGGATCCTGCTGCCCTTATTAAACATCAGAATCAGGGAAAAGTCAATGGACGGGAACAAAAACAGGAGCATCCGCTGACGCGTCACATCTTATCTCCTAAAACAACCTTGTAAGTACTGGAAAAAGGCCGTAAAATATTAAAAAAAGGAACCGGACAGGCGTTGTCCGGCGGATGAAATCGTGAAGGAACTTGAAAAGGAGAAGGTTTATGAAGCTTGGTTTTGTGTCTGCCATCTTAAGCGGCAGTACGTATGAAGAGATGATCGATATTGCCTCCCGGTTGGGGTATCAGTGTGTAGAAGCGGCGTCCTGGCCGGGCGGATCTATCCCGCGAGGATATACAAATGTGTGTCACATTGACGCAGAAAAAGCATTGGCGGACGATGTATACGCGAACCATGTCCTGGATTATGCAAAGGAAAAGGGCGTCCAGATATCGTCCCTCAGCTGCTATGTGAACCAGCTGGACCCGGATCCGGAGAAGAGGAAAGCTTATAACGCTCATCTGATGGCTATGATCGAAGCATCGGCAAAACTGGGGATCGGCCTGGTCACCACGTTCATTGGCCGCGATCCTAAGAAATCCGTAGACGAGAACCTGCCCATGGTGAAGGAAGTGTGGCCGCCCATACTGGAGCATGCGAAAAAGCTTAATGTAAAGATCGGCATCGAAAACTGTCCCTTGCTTTTCGGCCCTGCCCAGTGGCCCGGCGGCATGAACGTCATGTCGAACCCGGTGAATTGGCGCAAGGTCTTTGAGGTGCTGCCCTATGACAACCTGGGCCTGAACTATGATCCGTCCCACCTGGTATGGCAGATGATCGATTATATCCAGCCCATCTATGAGTTTAAGGACCGGATCTTCCATGTGCATTTCAAGGATACGAAGATATGGCCGGACAAACTTAAGGATGTGGGCATTATGGCCCTCCCGCTGGATTATATGAGCGCAAAGCTGCCGGGACTGGGCGATGTGAACTGGGGAAGCTATGTGGCGGCCCTGACTGACATCGGCTATGATGGCTGCGCCTGTGTGGAAGTGGAAGATACCGCTTTTGAAGGTTCCTTTGAAAAAGTGATGGATTCGCTCACCTTAAGCAAGCGTTATCTGGATCAGTTTGTGATTTGAGAAAGGAGAAAAAATGAGTAAAGTTTTAGTTGCTTATTTTACCGCCAGCGGCGGCAATGTAACGGGGAAAGTGGCGGAAAGACTGGCGGAAGCTGTAGGTGGAGACATCTTCGAGATCGTGCCGGAGACCCTTTATACCGCTGAGGACCTGGACTGGAGAAATAAAGAAAGTCGCTCTACCATAGAGATGCAGGACAGAAACAGCCGTCCGCCCATTGCATCCAAAGTGGAGGATATGGCACAGTATGACACTGTTTTTGTAGGTTTCCCGGTGTGGTGGTACAGAGAGCCATCCATCATCGATACCTTTATAGAGCAGTATGATTTTACAGGGAAAACGGTAGTGCCCTTTGCCACCTCCGGCGGCTCCAAGATCGGAGAGACAGGTAAGAACCTTAAAGAACTGGCGCCTGACGCAAAGGTAGAGGAAGGCCTGCGTTTTGCCGCAGATGTGACCGTAGAAGAATTAAAAGACTGGGCGAAAGCCTGGTGCTGATAAGAAGACCGGGGGCTTGATCTTCAAGCCCCCGGCATTTTTTAGTAATAAAAGATTACTCCATTTCGTTCACGATTCCGGTGAAGAGGGTGGCGCCGTTCTGGTTTTCAATAGTGAACACGAAGGGACGGTCACAGATAAAATCTGCCTTATCACCTATAAACAGGGAGGTGTTTTTGACCATGATCAGGGTGTAGGCCGCAGCTTCACAGCCATCCTCATCGATCTTGACCCGGGCGGCATGCTCCACGGAATCCACTTCTGCCGGCATGTATTCAGCCAGAATAGAAGAAAAATCTGCGGTCTGGTCAGAAAAGACATCCGTGATCCCCAGGGCCATCAGACTGGAGATCAGATCCACATCCGAGGAAACATCGAACTTCGGGATCTCTGCATGGACTTCAACCGTTTTAGCCATGGCATACCGGGCATCATCGTCCTTATGGAGGAATTCAAGAAACTCCGGAGAGGCTGCCACTTCTTCCGCCGATGTGCCTTCGTCCGGCAGGAAGAAGAACATGCGGCTGCCATCGGTCATCCACTTCGACCAGGCAGTGAATTTCTCACCCAGATATATCTGGCTGGTGCCGTCCTCTGTCAGGAAGGTACAGTCCTTATCCTGTCCGGCAGCATTATGGAAAGCCTGTGTTTTCGTCTTTTCTTTTTTGAAAGCTTCTTCCCAGGCTGCCTTGAAGTAGATGGCAGAGGCCAGAGCAATGATGGTATCTGGTTTAGTGGTGACATCGTCTACAGCATCTTCCAATAGCTTCCCGGTGTTCTCGTTAAGCCATGCCCTGAGAGCCTCGTTCATATCATCAGAACCCATGATACCGCGGTAAACAGAGGCATAAAAATGTTCTGCCAGGTTCTTTACAGTATCATTATTTGTGTTCAGATCCTGAGCCAGCCATAAGGAATTTCCCAGAGTGCAGCTGTTTTTCCCGTCTTCGGCATAACAGCTTAAAAACAGGAGGGCAGCGGTCTTTTCCAGCTCTTCAGCGGATTTCTGCCCAAGAAGAGACAGGAGCTGTTCCCGGGAATTACCGTTAGTGATCTCCGCCAGCATAGCCAGGGCCAGATAAACATTGACCGGTGAATAGACCAGGTTTTTGCCCTTCGTATCGCTGAGGATCTGGGCAATGCTCTTATCATAATAATCCGTGAGGGAACTCCTGATCTCGTTATACATTTTCAGCTGGGCTTCCCTCATGGCATCGATGCTTTCGTAATCCGCACCTTCTGCGTTTTCGGGCTCTTCCACTTCACCGTACGGGTTGAGAACGGCCGCCTTGGGAGATACAGGATTTACCGGTGCAGACAGAAGCTGGGCCTGTGCAGCCCCTGCTTCATCCTGTGAAGAAGATTCAGGCGCTTTTTGAGAAGCATCCTGGGATGGTACAGTTTCGGGAAGAGACGTCCCGCAGCTGATAAGACTTAATACCATTAGGCCTGAAATGAAACAGGCGATAAACTTTTTCATGATGATCTGTTCCGGGGCTTTTTATGAAGCACACCCGGCTTCCTTTCATAAACTGTCCGGATGAAGGATCCGGCTGTTATACATAAAGACAGAAAATACAGAGGAAAGTTACTCCACTGCCCGGCCGTTGATGAAGACCTGGCGGATGCAGGTATCGCTGACCATGGGATCACCGTCTGTCAGGACCAGATCCGCGTCTTTTCCGACTTCCAGGGAGCCCACCCGGTCTGCAATGCCTATATGTTTTGCGGGATTGATGGTGATGGCTTTCAGGGCTTCAAAGGGATCCATGCCCGCCTTGACAGCCAGACCGGCACAAAGCGGCAGGTATTCCTGAGGAATGACAGGCGCATCGGTGATAATAGAGACTTGGCAGCCTTTAGAAGCCAGGATGCCGGGTGTCTCCCAGGACTTATGCTGAAGCTCGAATTTAGTCGCATGAGTCAGGGTGGGACCTACAGCCAGAGGGTAGGAACAGCCGGCCAGTTTATCTGCAATCAGATGTCCTTCCGTCACATGCTCGATGGTAAGCAGCACATCGAATTCTTTCGCGATCCGGATGGCTGTCAGGATATCATTGGCCTGATGGGCGTGGATCTTTAAAGGGATCTCCTTTTTCAGCACCGGGATCATGGCCTCACACTTGAAATCAAAAGCGGGCTTTTTGAAAATATCGTCGCCGGCGGCCTCTTTCTTAGCCAGGTATTCCTTTGCCTTGAAAAGCATGCCGCGGATTACGGAAGCGGTGGACATGCGGGCGGCATTACCCTTATCCCGGTAGACCCGTTTTGGGTTTTCTCCCAGGGCACACTTCATGGCGATGGGTGTTTTCACGATCATATCGTCCACACAGACCCCCGTGGTCTTTACGGCGATCCAGGTGCCGCCGATGGGGTTGGCGCTTCCCTGCCCTGTGGCGACAGTGGTCACGCCGCCTTTTGCGGCATGGCTGACACTGGGATCCAGCGGGTTGAAGCTGTCCTCGGAACGAAGATGGGGGGTACAGACATCGCCGTGTTCATTATAATCAGCGCCTTCAAAGCCGATGCCCCAGCCATCCAGGCCTAAGTGGGAGTGGGCGTCTATAAAGCCGGGATAAACGCGAAGGCCGGAAGCGTCCAGCACTTCTTCTCCGGCCTCTTCCAAAAGACCGGCCTGGATTTCCAGGATCTTTCCGTCTTTCAGACGGATATCGGCCACGTAAGGCTCACGGTTCACTGCGTCATAGATCTGTCCGTTTTTAATGATCATTTGATTGGATCCTCCTTAATGAAACTTCTGTCCGGATCCATATATCCGGTGTGTTTCATTATAGCATAAAAGTCCCGGGATACCAGCCCATTCAGCATTTTTTTATAAAGGAGCACCAACCGGCGCCAGGATCAATCATTCCCTTCAATGATCTTTTTCAGCAGGGTTTTCAAAGTACCCTGCTCTTCTTCGCTCAGCATGCGGAAGGGATCGCGCCGCTCTTCAGTTTCTTTTAAGGCCTGGCGGCCGGCATCGGTGAGGGAGAGGGTATTTTTCCGGCGGTCGTTTTCATCCGGTGTCCGGAGGATCAGCCCCTTGCTTTCCAACTTCTTCAGCAGTTCACTTAAAGAACCGGGGCGGATGGCCAGGATCTCCATAAGGGTTTGCTGAGAGATGCCTGATGTCTCCCCCAGAAGTTTCAGAATACGCTGCTGTGCCATCCCTTCCGTACCCGGCGCACCTTTTGCGCGCCGCGGACGGACCTTGTGGGCGGCATAGGTCAGAAGGGAATTCAGGGAATCATCCTGTGGAAGCCGCGGGTAACGCGGCCTGCCATGAAGACCGGGCTCCTGTCCGGAGTAAAAGCCAGGCCCACGGAACGGCATATTCTTTGGTCCGTGAGAGGATCTGTCTGCGGGACCATTGAACGGCAGATGCTCAAACCCCTTGGAATCGCGGCCTTTGCGGTCTATGAAGGGAAGGTTTTCCGGGCCTTGGCAGGGACTGTCATCAAAACCGGAGAAGGGCAGGCCCTCAGACCTGCGGCAGAATCTTTCTTCTGCTTTATTAATATATTCTTCCGGAGTGGCTTCTCCCGCCAGGATCCGCTCTGCCATCTTCCGGCCCTTTTCGCAGCGAAGATCGTCCATGGGACAGTGGCGTCTGCAGTTTACACAGTTCGGCATGATATTTTTCAATTCGTCTAAAGTCATACGGTTTCTCCTTTCAATTAGCTTAAGGCAGCATAAATACAGCTGCGAACGAATATGAGAGATGTTTGTTTAGGTACCTTACGATAGAGAGTATAACACGTCTCGGCATAAATGTCAAGGTACCTAAATAATGTTTTTGATTATTTTTCTGCTGCCATAAAACTATTAGAAAATCCGCTCCGGAGAGAGAGCATGAACTGAAAAAGTTATCTTCAAACGGGCTCTTGTTTATTGTGGGGCTTTAGAGTATAATAGGGAAATGCTGAAAACGGAAAGCCTTTTTTCCGGCGAAGTCTTCAGCAGCGTTATAGAGAAAACATAACAAAGGAGACCATCATGGCTGACTATATCATTGCCACTTCATCGACATCAGACCTGCCCAGAACTTATCTGGACGAACATCAGATCCCTTTCATTGCCTACACTTACACGAATGGCAGCGAGCAGTTTGAGGATGACTGCAGAGAGGAAAGCCGCCAGGCGGTGTATGAAAGGATGCGGACCGGCGAGCGCCTGACCACTTCGATGATCAATGAGTTTATGTATCAGGAGTTTTTTGAGGGACTGCTTCAAACTGGCAAGGATGTAATTTTCCTGGATATGTCGGAAAAAATGTCTGTCTCGTATGTAAATGCCATAGCTGCAGCGGAGGAAGCCCGTAAGACTTTCCCGGACCGCAAGCTTTATATCATGGATACCCGGTGTATCTCCGGCGGCCTGGGCCTGCTGGTGAGCCGCATGGTGGGGTTGATGGAACAGGGATATAGTTTTGACGACGTGATCG
>CACZSO010000158.1 GCA_902783795.1 uncultured Eubacteriales bacterium | reverse complement strand
TAGGAGGTATATAAAGACATGGCTAGAGATATGGGTCCCGTATTAAAGAAGTGCAGGTCTCTCGGAATTGAGCCCGGATTCCTTGGAATTGACAAGAAATCAAACAGACAGTCAAAAAGAGCAAACAGAAAGGTGAGCGATTATGCCCAGCAGCTCCGTGAGAAGCAGAAGGCTAAGTTCATCTATGGTGTGTTGGAAAAACCCTTTAGAAATTATTATAATAAGGCTGAGCGCATGAAAGGTCAGACCGGTGATAACCTGATGATCATGTTAGAGCGCCGCCTGGATAATGTCCTGTTCCGTCTGGGCTTCGCAAGGACCCGTATGGAAGCAAGACAGATCGTTGACCACAGACATGTCCTGGTCAATGGTAAGATCGTTAACATTCCTTCGTATCTTGTCAGCGTTAATGATAAGATCGAGATCAAAGAAACCAAGAAGGATTCTCAGCATTATAAGGATATCCTTGAAGTGACCGGCGGCCGTATGGTTCCCGCCTGGCTTTCTCAGGATCAGGAAAACTTAAGCGGCACGGTGATCGCATTCCCGAACAGATCCGAAATCGATGTTCCTGTTGACGAAATGCTCATCGTCGAGCTGTATTCGAAGTAATTAAGTAGCAGGCACTAAAAGAGCCCTGTCATAACGGCAGGGAGAGGAGGATAGATGTTTGATTTCGAAAAACCGAATATAAACATTGTTGAGATTTCGGAAGACAACAGATACGGCAAATTCGTGGTGGAACCGCTGGAGCGCGGTTACGGCATTACGCTGGGCAATTCTCTGAGACGGATTATGCTTTCCTCACTCCCGGGAGCTGCGGTAAGCCAGGTTAAGATAGACGGTGTGCTTCATGAATTTTCTTCCATCCCCGGTGTAAAAGAGGATGTGACAGAGATCATCATGAACATCAAGTCTCTGGCTATCAAGAACTCAAGCTCTACAAGTGAAGATAAGATCGCCTACATCGAGTATGCAGGTGAAGGCGTGATCACCGGAAGAGACATCAAAGCGGACTCTGATATCGAGATCATGAATCCCGACCAGGTCATCGCGACCCTTTCCGGCGGCGCAGACTGCAAGCTGTCCATGGAGCTTACGATCACCAAAGGACGCGGCTATGTAGGCGCTGACAAACGCAAAACGGACAATGTCGTGAATGGACTCATCCCGGTAGACGCGATCTACACCCCCATCGAGCGTGTCAACATGAACGTGGAAGACACCCGTGTGGGCCAGATCACAGACTTCGATAAGCTGACGCTGGAAGTTTACACGAACGGGACATTGGCGCCGGATGAAGCAGTTTCTCTGGCGGCGAAGGTGCTCTCTGAGCATTTAAGCCTGTTTATTGATCTGTCAGAGAACGCGAAGCATGCCGAGGTCATGGTCGAGAAGACAGAAAACGGGTCTCAGAAAGTCATGGAAATGAACATTGACGAACTGGAGCTTTCTGTCCGCTCGTATAATTGCCTGAAGAGAGCCGGTATCAATACGGTGGAAGAATTATGCAGCAAGACGCCTGAAGAAATGATGAAGGTCCGTAACCTGGGTCGGAAATCACTGGACGAGGTGCTTGCGAAACTGAAGAATCTGGGCTTATCATTAAGTTCCGGTGAAGAGTAACGGAGGATAGGAAAATGGCAGGATACAGAAAGCTTGGCAGAACTTCCAGCCAGAGAAAAGCGCTTTTACGCAACCAGGTGACAGCCCTGTTGAATAATGGCAGGATCGTTACCACTGAAGCGAAGGCGAAAGAGGTCAGAAGGATTGCTGAGTCTATGATAGCACTCGCTGTTAAAGAAAAAGATAATTATGATACAGTTACGGTTACCGCGAAGGTCCCTCAGAAGGACAAGGACGGCAAGCGTGTCAAAGAGGTAGTTGACGGCAAACGTCAGACCGTTTTTGATACGGTTGAAAAGACCATCAAGAAGGATCAGCCTTCTCGTCTTCATGCGCGCCGCATGATGCTGGAGACATTCTACGGTGTCAAGGAAGTGCCCGAAGATAATAAGAAGAAAAAGAAACTGACGGTGGATGTGGACATGCCCAAGAAGATGTTCGAAGAGATCGCTCCGAAGTATGCGAACCGCAATGGTGGTTATACCCGGATCGTGAAGATCGGCATGAGAAAAGGTGATGCAGCTCCCATGGTACTGTTAGAGCTGGTTTAACAGTTGAGTGTGACAAAACAGGGACCCGGCCTTTGGCCGGGTCCCTGTTTTTGGCCTTACGGACGCTGATTGCCTTTGGCAGGGTTCCTTTGCGCTAACGCTGCGTTTCAGGAATCCCTGCCCACGGCAGTCAGCTGGGGATAGGCAAAACCCCATGATTTTAGGCGGATATTATGGGCCTCCACAAATGCCG
>CACZSO010000157.1 GCA_902783795.1 uncultured Eubacteriales bacterium | reverse complement strand
TTCAGTTTGCCGTCCTCTACATACTGCTGAATAACGGAATGACGGGTGTCGAACGGAACGATCGCGCCAAGTGTATTGACTTCGATGATATTGATCGGTTCTTCAGCGCCGTTTTCTTTTGCTTTTTCGATCAAAGCATCGAGGGAGATTTTTGTAAGGCTTGCGTCATCCTGAGTCGTATAGGTAACACCTTCCACATGATCACCGCCGCAGTCAAAACCGACTACTTTGATCCCTTTTTCAACTGCTTTGGAAACCAGATCATACTGATAACCTTCATTTGCGTGGGAAACGATCATAATATCATAGCCCTGGTTGATCGCCTGAGTCATCAGATCCTGCATTCTGACATCATCACCGTCAGACATGAAAGTATCTACCTTGTAGCCAAGAGCTTCGCCTTCTTCGGTACATCCTTTAAAGAACTGGGCGGTATGGTCGGAACTGGTCATGTTTCTGACAACAGCGATCCTTCCCTCTGCAAATGCAGCTCCTGCGAAAAACATGGAAGCGGTAAGCGTAAGGCCTGCGAGTTTCAACATTGTTCTCTTCATAAAAGCATCCTCCTGTTTACTGAATTGTTTTGTGTATGTGGTTCTGATTTTACTTCCTGATGGTGTCATTATAATCTCACACAATTTGAATTAGAAGCCATAATTAAGTAAATCTGTACTTAATTATTCAAAAACAAATAAATCAGCTGTACGTCTGAAGCATTTATGATATATGATGAATTCAGAACCTGATTCAGAAAGAAAACCATTTCCTTCAGGATGTTTCTTACCTGGGAAAGTGAGGAGAACAGCGTGACAGCGAAAGAACTGGCGAAAATACTTGGCATTTCGGAAGCTTCTGTTTCTTATGCATTGAACGGGAAACCAGGTGTAAGCATAGAGACGCGAAACCGGGTAAAGGAAGCTGCAAGACAATACGGGATGAATTTTATTCCACTTAATTATTCAGCACATGCAGGCCGGACCATTTATTTGATTTCCTATAAAAAACAGGGTCCCAGGGTAATTGATAATACTTTTGACAATTCTTTTTATTCCACCCTGACGGACGGTATTTCCATGGCCAGTAAAGAGTATGGATATTATATTCATCTGCGCACAGTTTCCAATCATGTGGAATTAAATGAGGAACTGAACGCCCTGGGCAACATGAGCAGCGCAGGAATTATTCTTCTCGGGACAGAAATGACGCAGGAGGATCTGACTCCGCTTGCTTTCTCAAAACACCCTGTGGTTCTGCTTGACAATCATTTCCGCTCCACAAAGGTCAATTCTGTGACGATCGACAACATCTATGCTTCATTTGAGGCAGTAGATCATCTGGTCCGAAAACGAAAAAAACAGCCGGGTTATCTGAGCTCTTCTGTTCCGATCAATAATTTCACGGAACGGAAAATCGGTTATGAAATGGCGATTCTTCATAACGGGTACAGCCTGGCGAATTCCATCGTACATAAGCTGGGGATCAATCCGGATGATTCGTATGCCGATATGCTGGAGATCCTGAAGAAGAAACAACGAATCGCAGATTCGTATTTTGCGGATAATGACTTCATCGCTTTTGGCGCAATGAAGGCTTTTAAAGAAATGGGATATCGAATTCCGGAGGATGTGGCGATCATTGGCTTCGATGATGTGCCGATCGCACGCTTTACGGATCCGGCACTTACAACAATGCATGTACCGATCCAGTATATGGGAAGACTTGCTGTAGAACGGCTTCATCAGATTAATGAAGATCCCATCGAAAATGAATATCCGCAGAATATTATGGTAAACGCAGGACTTGTGCTGCGGCAATCGGGATAAACTGTTTTGCAGCAGGACAATATGAAAGGAAGAAGGTCTGTCAATGACTGCGAAAGAACTGGCAAAGATTCTGGGAGTCTCACCGGCCCTGGTTTCCATGGCACTGAATGGAAAGCCGGGAGTGAATGAAGAAACCAGAAAAAGGATACTGGATGCAGCAAAGGGGCATCACGTTTCTGCAAGGGCATTGTCAGCCGGATCGAACAGATCCGTGTGCCTGATCCAGTACCAGAGACGACAAATGCTGCTTTCATCGGCAGCATTTGAAAACAAGGTAATAGATGGAATCGAAAAGGAATGTGCTGCTTTGGGCTTTGGTTTTGAAAAACACAGCATATACGGGATGGAAACGCTGATCCAGACCCTGAAAGAGCTTTCCCGGAATGATACGGCAGGAGTCATTCTTATGGCATTCGATATGGTCCTGGAAGATTTCCGGCTGATGCCAAAGATTTCAATTCCACTGGTCCTTCTTGATAATCATGCCTACTCATTCCCGGTAGACACCGTGAAGATCGATAATATCAGCAGTGCTTTTTCCGCGGTCAATTATCTGATCAACCGGACAAAAACCCTGCCGGGCTATCTTCGCTCTTCTTATATGATCAACAATTTCAGAGAAAGGGAAGAAGGGTATAAACAGGCTGTCAATTACAATGGAATGACAGTAAATACAGGCATCATCTATGACCTTCTTCCCTCTATTGAAGGGGCTTATTCTGATATGTCAGCTCTCTTAAAAAAAGGGATTACCCCTACCAAAAGCTACTTTGCTGACAATGACCTGATCGCGATCGGCGCCATGCAGGCCATGCAGGATTTCGGGTTCCGTATTCCGGAAGATATCTCATTGATCGGCTTTGATGATATCACGATGAGTTCCCATACCAGTCCGCCTCTGACCACCATGCATGTACCGAAGTACCATCTCGGTGCGGCAGCAGTCAAACGGCTGAATGCATTGATTCACGACAACTCACTTTTCCCGATCAAGACAGAAATGATCGCTGATCTGGTCGTACGGGGCACGATCCGGTAATAGGGTCTGTGCCGGCCGGCGTAACCTTATTTGATTCGGAGCAGGTTCTTTACAAACGGCAGATTGTTTCATAAAATGATCCAAAATCCTGATGAAAGAGAGAAGGCAGTGATGAAAGAGCCGGTTGATGCACTTGATTTTTTAAGACAGCTCCGGGAAGAAAACGG
>CACZSO010000156.1 GCA_902783795.1 uncultured Eubacteriales bacterium | reverse complement strand
ATCAACTGGATCTTCTCCTGCGGCAGTATCTTTGGGAAATATTATGAGCGGCTGCTGGTTTCCGCCAGCCGGGCCACCCTTTCCATGCTGGCCATGGCCGCCGGTGCAGTCTTCAATCTGATCTTTGACCCACTGCTGATCTTCGGCCTGGGTCCCTTCCCAAAACTGGGGATCGCCGGCGCAGCCTATGCGACCGTGGGCGGCCAGATCTTCGCGGCGGTCGTGGCTATTATTTTGAACTGGAAATACAATGAGCCTGTGAAGGCTGACATGCTGAAACCGGCACTGAAACTCAGCGCGGCGAAAGATATCCTCAGGGTGGGGCTGCCTTCCATGATCACCATGGGGCTGGCGTCCCTCACCAGCTTTTTCATCAATCAGATCCTGCTGGTCTACTCCACCACAGCGACGGCCGTTTACGGTGTATGGATGAAGCTGCAGAATTTCTGCTATATGCCTATCTTCGGCCTGAATAATGGCATGGTACCCATCCTGTCATATAATTATGGTATAGGGAAACGGGACAGGGTGAAACTGACCATGAAAGAAGCCATCCTTTTCAGCGCAGCGTTGATGATGGTGCTGCTGATCATTCTCGAACTGATCCCCGGGGTGATCCTGACATTGTTCAGCGCCGGTGAACAGATGCGGGCCATCGGCATGGTATGCCTACGTCTGTGTGTGATTTCATTACCCTTTGCGGCAGTGACCATGCTGATGTCCACCAGCATGCAGGCTTTAGACCATGCCCGTTATTCTCTGCTTCTTAATATGATGCGTCAATGCGTGCTCCTGATAGGCAGTTTTGCGCTGATATCCGCCCTGACCCACAACCAGAAAATGCTGTGGCTGGCAGTACCGGTAACAGAAATCATCACCTTTATGGCAGCGCTTCTGTTATACAGGAAATTCAGAAAAGATCTGAATGTGTAAAATATAAACACAGTAAGCAGGCATAGAACAGGCCGGGGGCCGGACTTCTTACGAAGTCCGGCCCCCGGTTTAAAAACAGTCCATATCATTCTTGCATGGCAAATAATTCCAGCAGGATCGCATAGATATGAAGTACTTTTTCCTGTGAATGCTGACGCAGGAGTTGATAACATTTATCATAGATATCATCTGTCTGGGAAGTACTGACCTCTATACCGCTGAAGAGCTGCTGCAGAGTAATATCCAGAGCGCCTGTGAGATGGCCCAGAGTGATGATGGTTAAATTCTTTTCTCCTCTTTCGACCTGGCCGACATACGTTGGATGAAGGCCAGCCTTCTCTGCCAGCGCCTCCTGTGTCATTCCTTTTTCTGTACGGAAAGAACGAATGCGCTGTCCAAGTTCTTTTGTAAGTGTATTCATAAACTGCCTCCTGATACTAACAGTCTATAAACAGGGTCATTGAAATTGAACAGATTATTAATATGATATATAGTGAAAAATATACTATAAATATGAATCTTGCTAAAAACTGGAATATCCGTCAGAAAGGGCAAGGTGCCGGATAAGCGCAGGATTCCTGACTGTTCAGAAGACAGCATCTGTCATCTCTGGCGGACTGATGCCTTCTCCAGAGGGAAAGACAGCGCTTTCCATCTGAGACTGGGGGGAATAGCAGCAGCCTTTTCGGCATGGAGGGAAGGTTTAAATGATTTTTTAAGACAGGATCTGGTTCAGCAGTATAGAGCAGATCATGCCGGAAAATGACAGGGCTGAGTATGGATAATCCTCTTGCGAAAAGCCAGAGAAAACTGTACAATAGAAACAAGAAATACTAACCATCTTAGTCAGAAGCCTTTAGATATAAACTGCAGAACAGCGCAGACTTATCAGAAAAAGCTGACAGATGGCGTAATTATTTAAGGAGGTTCTTATGGCACTATTTGTAACAAATTTTATCTCTTATTCCCTGATGCGTGAGGTGCAGATGAACGTTATCGTTCCCACCATGACCTGCCCGGAATCCATGGGCATGGGCTTAAAGGAAGGTGAGAAGCCCTCTCATGCGGGAAAGGCTCCGTACCCGGTCCTGTACCTGCTGCATGGCTTTGCAAATAACGGTACTGTCTGGGGACGTTATACCAGCCTGGAGCGTTACGCAGAAGAGCGCCAGATCGCAGTGGTGACCATCTCTGCTGAGAATAAAGGCTACCGCAACCAGGAAGGCGGCGGCGGTATGATGGGCGGCGGAGACAAGCACTTTGATTTCCTGGCCTATGAAGTACCGGAATTTGTGAAAGCAAACTTCAATGTATCTGACCGTCCGGAAGATACGTATATAGCTGGCCTTTCTATGGGTTCCATGGGTACGCTGCTCCACAGTCTGTCAAATCCGCAGAACTACCGGGCTGCCGGCGCGTTCTCCGGCCCCATGATGGATATGTCGAAGAGCTTCGGCATGACACCGGAACAGAGAGCTGCCCTTACAGAAGAGGATTGGGACAATATGGTTTCTCCGGAGGCCATAGCCCTGGTGGAGAAGGCAAAAGCGGAAGGTAAGAAGCTGCCTGACTTCTACGTAGCTACCGGTACATTGGATAATCCGGAAGGCTCTAAGGCATTCGCGAGATTCCTGGAGAAATCCGGCGCGAAGGTGTTCACGAACTTCAGCCGCGTGTATGGCCACGAGTGGCAGTTCTGGGATGAGACCATTAAGGAATTCCTGGACTGGCTGCCCAGAACCGATGCCTATGCAGGAAAGACCAGGAAGATCTGATGATTCGTACGGAAAACTCTGCCGGAAATCCGGCAGAGTTTTCTAAAGAAGTACTGATCAGATCAGTACTCTTTAGAACCTCCGGTGGATGCGCACGGATTTGCAGGGAAATGGCTGCTTCGCAGCCAAATCCGGCGCAAGGGAAACACTTTATTTGATGTTTCCCTAACCATAGAACATTTGGAGAATAGACAGATGAAGAAACTGAAGATAGGAATCGTAGGCTGTGGGGAGATCGCAAAAGGAAAGCATCTGCCGGCGCTTACAGCCCATAGTGATAAATGCGAGATCGTGGCCTTCTGTGATATCATTGAAGAGCGGGCGGTGTACGCGGCAGAAAAATACGGAACACCGGACGCAAAGGTGTACACGGATCACCGGGAGCTCTTGAAAGACCCGGAGATCGATGTGGTGCATGTATTGACGCCGAATGTGGCGCATTGCGAGATCACGGTGAATGCCTTGAACGCAGGGAAACATGTGATGTGCGAGAAGCCCATGGCAGCCAGCACAGAAGATGCGAAGAAGATGATCGAAGCCTGGAAAAAGTCCGGGAAAAAATTTACCATTGGTTATCAGAACCGGTTTCGGCCGGAAGTACAGGCTCTGAAACAGGCCTGTGAGGCGGGAGAACTGGGTGAGATCTATTATGGCAAGGCCCATGCGGTAAGACGCCGCGCAGTGCCTACCTGGGGTGTGTTCCCGAATAAAGCCCTGCAGGGCGGCGGACCGCTGATCGACATCGGCACCCATGCCCTGGATCTGACCCTCTGGATGATGGAGAATTATGAACCGGAGCGGGTGATGGGCAGTGTTTATCACAAATTAGGTAACCTGCCGGAAGCTGTGATCGGCAATGCCTGGGGTCCCTGGGATCCGGAAACATTTGAAGTGGAAGACAGCGCTATGGGCTTTGTGAAGATGAAAAACGGGGCCACCATAGTCCTGGAAGCATCCTGGGCGCTGAATATTACGGATTCAAGAGAAGCATCCACCACGGTCTGCGGTACTAAAGCCGGCGGCGAGATCTTTTCCGGCATGAGCTATCCGGAAGATAAACTCATCATCAGCCGCAGCCGTTTTGGCCAGCAGATGGACGAGACTATTTCCAAAGAAGGGGCGGTAGCGTATTTTGGCTCGACCTCCACTCCTCCCGCGATCCTGGAGTGTGAACAGTGGCTGAACTGCATCATCAACGATACCGATCCTGTGGTAAAGCCCGAGCAGGCCTTCGCCGTGACACAGATCCTGGAAGCTATCTATAAGTCCGCCGAGTGCGGGCATGAGATCGTACTGTAAACAAGACCCGGTTGTACCGGTATTATGAAAAAAGCCGCGAAAGCGGCTTTTTTCTGCATCTGTCAATGTGTAATGTATGTATCAAATAACTGGAATATTCCTTTCAGCAAGGCGCCGCCGGCCAGCCAGAGAGTCTCGTAATGCATGAATCGCCGGTCCCGACAGGGTCCCCCTGAAGGGCAGCCAGAGCTTTTTCAAGGGAAAAAAGGGGAATGTCAAGGGTGGAAAAGTGCTGTACGATAAACTTTTTTCATTTGCTGAAACTGAAGGCTTCGCATGGACAACAGTTCATTTTCTGTGTTAGAATATTGATAACATGGACAGAAGGGAGTTTTATATGGCAGTAGATAGTATACCTTTTGACGTGAATGTTGTAAGTGAAGATACCCATTTGGAGAGTTCGTTTGAAGAGATCCGTATCCTGTTCGTGGCGGAAGGCAGCTGCCGGCTGGAGGGCAATGCTGTTGTCGTAGACCTGAGGAAATTGGATTATCTGCTCATTAATATTTTCGAAGAAGCCCAGCTCAGGATACCGGAAGGATCTTATGTAACTATCCTTTCCATTCCATATGAAGAATTACTGAATTATACCGGCAGCCGTCTGGCAAAGTTTCGTCTGTGCAGCATGGACGGCAGCAGCGGGAAATATGCAGAAATGCGTTTTGAGCTTTTAGGTCTCATTATGTGTTTTATGGGAGACAGGAAAAGTGAACGGCTGAAAGCCATGGGATTATACTATATGGTGCTTCAGTCATTGATCACAGATTTCCGGATCCAGACAGAAGATGTGGCAGGAAAAGAATCAAAAGAAGAATTGGTTGGAGAACTGCTGCAATATGTACTTTCTAATTACAGAAATGAGCTTACGGTAACGGATATTGCAGATTTATTCTTCCTCTCCCGGTCACAGGCGTCCCGTATGATCCGTCTGTATACAGGCAAAAACTTCCCTGATTTCCTGAAAGAACTGCGTCTGAAGTCCGTTCGGAAAGAGTTGGAATACACTGACCGCTCGGTGACGGAGATAGCCATGAGCTGCGGATTTTCTTCGCTTTCTGTACTGAACCGGACCTTCCGTGAAGTATATCATATGACTCCTACAGAATACCGGGCAGCTTTCCGGGAAGGAAAGTCAGATCAGGCCGATGTAACTGATGAGCAGGAAAAAGGCAGAAGAGAAGCATTGTTTGAAATGCTTCGTGAAGAGATGGAGGATAATAACCCGGCAAACGGAGAAGGTGAACTGGCAAAGTTTTCATTACAGGATTCCATGCCCTGGAAAGGCTGGAAAAACCGGGTGCTGAACGTAGGGACCTTTACCTCCCTCTTATCCGCCAGAATGCAGCAGCAGGTAGTTTTCCTGAAGGAACGGCTGAACCTGGAATATGTCCGGACATGGAACCTGGTCTTTTCACCTGGAAGCATGCTTTATAATAAAGAGACTGGTGCCTGCAATTTTACCGTGGTAGATGAAGTATTGGATTTCCTGACAGACCAGCAGCTGAAGGTATTTATAGACTTGGCCCCCCGGCGGGAGCGGAATATGGCCAGTGAACAGCGGGAGATCACAGGCGAGAGCAGCCGGCAGCTGTTTGAAACATTGGAGGAATGGCTGGATTTTACAGAATCCTTTATCAGTCACCTGAAAGAAAGGTATCGTGAAGAAACGGTCCGGTCCTGGATCATAGAAATGTCCTTCTTTATTAACGATATATCATTCTATACGAAAGACTATGACCCGAAAAAGTTATGGAACAGGACAGCCGGGCTGGTCAAAGAAATGATTCCAGGCATCAGAGTAGCGGGACCGGGCCTTATGCCGGAGCCTGGACTGGATGTAGATGAACAGCATATCAGGCAGTTTCTGGAAGGCTGTGAGATCATGCCGGATATTTTTACCAGCATCCACTTCCCTTATCAGGGGCATAGAGAGAATATCTATTCCGGCATGGGGTACGTAAGAAATGCCCGGCGGTTTTACTTTGAGGAAGAAGTGGGAAGGATCCGGCGCTGCCTGACCCTGACTGGGTTTGCAGGAGAGTACTGGGTCACGGAGCATGGAATCAGCATAGCGAACCGTAATTATCTGCAAGACAGTACTTACCGGGGCGTCCAGCTTTTAGAAGACCACCTGAAGACCAGGAATGAGACAGACAGTATAGGGATCTTCTACGCCTCTGACCTGATTGGAGACTATTCGGATGCAGGAAGTGTCCTTTCGGGAAGCGGCGGTATCTTATCCCGCAGCGGGATACGGAAACCGGCATATTATACGTACCGTTTTTTACGGCAGCTGGGGGACCGGCTGCTGGCGGAAACCAGCGATCTTATCGCTACCTGCTTCAGCACATCGGATATCCGGATCCTGACCTGGAATAAAAAATATCCCGGGCCTAAATACTACATTTCAGAAGAAAATTCCTTCCGGCCGGATGAGCTGCCGGGCCTGTTTGAAAACCTGGATCCCAGACGACTGAAGATACAGATCTCAGGACTGGAAGAGGGAAGAAGATATAGGATCCGTCAGAGGACATTAAACCGGGAACATGGAAGTATTCTGGAAAAGTGGATCAAACTGGGAGGAAACCGTGATCTTAGCCGGGATGATCAGGAATATTTAAGTCTGACGTCTATCCCGGAGGTGACAGCGGCAGAAATAATATCAGAAAGCGGGAAGATGGAACTGGAGCTGGTACTGGAAGCCAATGAACTGCGGATGATCCAGATCACGGCGGTCAAATAATATGGTTTTTTAGTAAAAAGACCGGGCAGGTTGTCTGAAAAAGGCACTTGTCCGGTCTTTTTTTATGTCTGAAAAGCAAAAAACACGAGATTTGCACGTTGTGCAAATATATAAAACCAAAACGTGCATAACGAAAAATGCCGAAATAGTGAATCGCACGAAATGCAACGGACAATCATATCTGGAAATAAGACGGAACCCTGGTTTTCCGATATAGTTATACCATAAGTAAGACTGACGAAAATCCCGGAAATCCTATGATTTCAGGACAAAGTAAAAACAGTCGTAAGGAGAGGAACATGGCAAAAAAGAAGAAAAACGAGGAAGCCGCAGAGATTGTGATGACTGACGGAACAGGTTATCGTTATGGCGGCGGCATAAAGAATGTGCCTCATAATCTGGCGGTGGACATGCGCCGGAATAAAATGGTCTACATTCTGCTGGCCCTCATCCTGGTCTTTTTCATCATCTTCCATTACATTCCCA
Source organism: uncultured Eubacteriales bacterium (assembly GCA_902783795.1). GTDB lineage: Bacteria > Bacillota > Clostridia > Lachnospirales > Lachnospiraceae > UBA1267. Next base: position 5,679 of record CACZSO010000156.1, on the reverse strand, counting down.
TGGCCGGCATCGTCATGGCTTTCGAGAAATTCAGTATTACGAAAGGTATTTTCCACAGTAAATGGGTGGGGCTGAAAAACTTCAAAGATTTCTTTGGAGGTCCTTATGTGGGAAGGCTGATCCGCAATACCGTAGCCATCGGTGTGCTTGACCTGGTGCTCAACTTCCCGGCGCCTATCATTTTCGCGCTGATCTTAAATGAGATCCATCAGAAACGCGCGAAGAAGACCATCCAGACCATCAGCTACATGCCTCACTTTATTTCGGCAGTCGTGGCCTGCGGCCTGGTAGTAAAGTTTGTGGAAGCTGGCGGCCCGATATCGGAAATGATCGCGGCAATCAAGGGTACAAAATCTGTAAACCTGTTGAATCAGAAACAGAATTTCTGGCTGATCTATGTTTTACAGAACATGTGGCAGGGCATAGGTTACGGCTCTATCATTTATCTGAGTGCGCTGAGTTCAGTTGATCAGGAACTGTATGAGGCAGCTTATGTGGACGGTGCCGGCAGATGGCGTCAGATGATCCATGTAACCCTGCCCAGCATCACACCTATGATCATAATGATGCTGATCCTGAGAATGGGCAGCATTTTCTCAGTCGGCGCGGATAAGATCCTTTTGCTGTACGGCCCGGCCAACTACGAATACTCTGATGTTATCAACTCCTATGTATACCGTATAGGTATTCAAGAGGCAAACTACAGTCTGGCAGCGGCAGTTGGTCTGTTCAACAGTATTATCGGAACTATAATGCTGATCACAACGAACCAGATCACGAAGAAAGTAGCTGGCACTTCGATGTTCTAAGAGGAGGAAATCATGGAGAAATCTTTTCATTACAAAAGAAGTCCCGGCAGGATCATCTTCCTGATCTGTGCATGGATCTTTCTGCTGTTTATCACGGTGGTATGCCTGATGCCTATCTGGCATGTCATCATGGCATCCATCAGTAACCCCACGGAACTGAATGTTACCCGCGGCATTGTCCTGAAACCCCTGAAAAATGTGGACATCAATGCGTATAAGATGATCCTCAAGTATCAGAAACTGTGGCGCGGCTACCGGAACACGATCATGTACTGTGTGCTGGCCTGTGCCCTCACCGGTGTTATGACGGTCATCGCGGGCTATGTGTTCTCAAGAAACCGCTTCCGCTTCCGCAATACCTTCATGCTGCTGATCTCTTTTACGATGCTGTTCAACGGCGGTATGATCCCCACCTACATGGTGATCCGGAAAATAGGTTTCCTGGATACGGTGTGGGCTATCGTAGTTCCCGGATGTATCGGTGTCTTCAACATCATCTTGATGAGAACTTCCATGCAGGGTATTTCAGATGCACTGGAAGAAGCGGCCCGTCTGGATGGCGCCAATGATTTTGTGATCATGTTCCGCATCATCCTGCCGCTGTGTAAGGCGACATTCGCTGTCATCATGCTGTTCACTATCGTCGGGCAGTGGAATAACTACATGTCAGCGCTGCTGTACCTGCCGAATAAAGCAAATCTGTATCCATTGCAGATGGAACTGCGGACGATCCTGTACCAGTCTACTAAGGAGATCACGTCGGCTTCTGATGTCAATGCAGGATCTGTCTACGCAAGGTCCGTAGAATATGCGGCTATCGTAGTGGCCACCGTGCCTATTCTGCTGGTATATCCCTTTGTGCAGAAGTATTTCGTATCCGGTATGACGATCGGAGCCATCAAAGCGTAAATAACCTCACGAAATGAAGTTTCGTAAGAGGTACAAAAAAATAAAAAAGGAGAAACAAATGAAAAAAGTATTAGCATTACTGCTGGTCCTGGTTTTAGGCTTAAGCATGCTCTCAGCCTGCGGCGGCGAGGGCGGCAGCAGCTCTGCAGCACCTTCCAAAGAGGAAACGCCTGCTCCTTCCAAGGATGATGGAAAGCAGACAGATGCTCCTTCTCAGTCTCAGGAAGACGCAACTCAGCCTGCTGATAACTGGCTTCCCCTGACAGAGGAAAAACAGGAACTTACCGTCTGGTTCAACTACAGTGGTACCGTGGTCTCTGATCTGAATCAGATCGAGGGTGTCAAGAAGATGGAAGAACTGACAAACGTTCACATCAACTGGATCCCCATTGAACAGCAGACCCTGTCAGACAAACTGGGTACCGTATTGGCCTCCGGTGATTATCCGGACATCCTCTACATCGGTTCTGCCCGTTATCCCGGCGGCATTGAGACCGGTATCGAGGATGGTGTCATCCGTGCCGACATGGATGAGCTCATCCGCAGCAACATGCCCCACTACATGGATTACCTGAACAACAATGATACTGCCAGAAAGCAGGCTACTGCTGACAACGGCAAAATGCAGATCATCAAGGTCATTGCCGGTGAAGACTTTAACTGTAAGGCCGAGGGCGTGTACAATGGTGTGGTTTATCGTAAAGACATTCTGGAGAAATTAGGCCTTTCCGAGCCCAAGAGCATTGACGAATGGCATAATGCTTTATTAAAGGCTAAGGAAAGCGGCATGGAGAGTCCTTTCGTACTTCATACGAACGGCGGTTCTTTCCTGTCACAGGCCTGGGGCGTACCCACTATCAGCTCTCTTTCTCTTATGATGGAAGACGGTAAGGTCACCGGCGGTGTCTTAAAGGATGCCTGGGCAGATTACCTTGATACCATGAGAGCCTGGTATTCAGAAGGCCTGATCGATCCGAACTTTACTTCCTTCAACTATTACCTGGATACTCCGGGTTCTGTGGAAAATGACAAGTACCTTCTGTACAGTTTTGTCCTTTCCGCATTTACCGGCAACAACTACTACAGCATGCATATGTGCAACAATGAATCTGAATTCCTTCAGCCCATTGTTCCTCCGCCGGTATACGCTGGTCAGAAGACTTCTATGTCTTACAGCCCGGTCGAGGCAAAAGACACCATCTTCATCAGCACCAATTGTAAGAATCCCGAACTGGCTGCAAAGTGGATCGATTTCTCTTACAGCAAAGAGGGCGAGCTTCTTAACTGGTACGGTATTGAAGATGTGACCTACACCTTTGATGATGAAGGCCTGCCGCAGTTTACCGACATGGTCCTCAAGGATCCCAACAACATGCCTCCCTCTGACATCCTTCAGAAATATGCTCTGAACTGGGGCAATGCCTGGTTTGCAAAGCATAACACCATTGCTTCTGAAAAGGTTGCTACGGCAGCTGCCGGCGGCACCAACCAGCAGAAGGCAGCGGTTGAGATCTGGACATCTGCAGAAGAGAACATCGGTCTTCCCAGCGGCTATACGCTGACCCTGGAAGAGAATGATGCCATCAATACCAAGCAGACGGCTGTCCAGACCCTGATCGAAGAGTACATGATCAACTACATCATCGGTGAAGATAATACCAGCTTCGAAGAATTTAAGAACAAAGTTATTCAGTATGGTTATCAGGAGATCATCGATACTTATCAGGCAGCCATTGATCGTTTCAATAACAGATAACAGGTCAGTATCACTGTCTGATAACTGAAAAACAAAATAAGGGTGGAGGCAGGTACAAAAGGGTTCTTTTTACCGGGCCTCTGCCCTTTTTTTGTAAAAATATGGAAAAAATCTCTGAGATCGTACGGATTTTCAGAGCAAAATCAAAGAGAAAGGAATATTAGCTATGAGCAGATTAGACAATGAACGCGTAAAAGGCTTCTTAAGATGCGACGGTGTCAGACTGGTCAATGAAGACGGCGAAGAGATCATCTTAAACGGCTATGGTACGGCTAACTGGGAAAACACCGAAGGCTTCATGATCGGTTCCGCTCCGCTGCCCAGGGATATGTTCCAGTGGATCCTGTTCCCAGGCCCGGGCAAAGACCACAATCCCGAGCGCTGGACATCCCGCCGGTTCGTGTCTCAGATGGTCCGCGAGCTTTGCGGCGCTAAATATGAGTCCACATACTGGGATCGCTGGGAAGCGAATCATCTTCGTGCTGAAGATATCAAACTGATGGCTGAGCTGGGCTTCAACTGCGCACGTATCGTGCTGAACGCAAATGCCCTTTTATATGAAGAGCCCGGCTATAACTGGAATGAAGGCGGCTTCTCCCGCCTGGCCGATATCATCGATGCCTGTGAGAAATACCGCATTTACGCTATCCTGGATATGCACGGCGTGGTCGGCGGCAATAACGGCGCAACCGGCGACAGCTTATTCTGTGAGTATCCTTCTGTTTTCCTGGATGAAGAATCCACCGAGCGCCAGATCGTCCTGTGGGAAGAGATCGTCCGCCGCTTTGGCGACCGCTGGTGTGTAGCCGGTTACGATCTTATCAATGAGCCGGTATCTTCTCCCGTCCAGCATGAGCATATCCCGCTTCTGGTGAAGTATTATGAAGAGTGCATCGAGCGCATCCGCAAGATCGATAAGAAGCACATCTTCTTCCTGGAAGGTGCAAAATATGCCCGCGATTTCCGTATCTTTGATCATCAGTATGATCCGGAATGCCATAACTGGGCTATCTCCATCCATCTTTACGGCGCTTCTCCGGAGATCAAGGATCTGTATCCGTGGCTGCTGAAACGTGATGAGCTCAATGTTCCGCTGTGGCTGGGCGAGTGCGGTTCCGGCCCCGACGGTGATCCTGTCTTCTTCGATATCTGTGATCATCTGCATGTTTCCTACACCCCCTGGGGCTGGAAGACGGCAGCTGAGAGAAAGTTCATGAACGGAGGTCCCGGCGGACGCCGCGGTATGGTGCATCACTGGCTTCCCGAAGGCTGGGAAAAGATCCAGGCTTTCCAGATGGTCGGCCCGCGGCCTTCCTACGAAGAGTGCATTAAGATCTTTGATGCTTTCATCGAATCCACGAAGATCGAGAACTGTGATGTCAACTACGACGGCCCCAGAACCATGAAGAAGATCCCGAACATCACTCTGGCCGGTGTTGCTTATGATATGTGGAACGAAGACGGCAGCCGTTACTATGGCACATGGGAAGGCTCTAACTATCTGAACTTCCGTTTGGAAGACCATACCAAACTGGTCTGGGCCTGCACAAAGGCTTATCCGTATCCCAAGTTTGCCTGGTATCCTGATCAGGCGGAGGAACGCTATAATCCGCTGCGGGATCTGGCGCTGGAGCTTCATGAAGGCGAGTATGCCAACTATACCGTCCGCGAAGTCAAGGAAGGCTGCAAAGTCTGTCTGGAAGGCATCGGCGAAGGAGAAGCAGAACTCATCTGCCAGGGCAAGGTCATTGGCACCGTGGCATTCGCTGCCGGCGATATACTGGCTCCTGTGCTTTCGGATGAATTCGAGATCGGCACCGGAGAGAGAGTCACCGTCAAAGTTGTAGTGAAGAAAGGTACATTGACCCTGAAGAATGTGAAGTTCGCATATTAATTTATCTGTCAGGAGAACAGCGTTTGTTTTTTTCCTTACATAAGTGCCGCCGCGAGGGTATAACCCCCGCGGCGGACGTTTATATTCAAATTGCGGCTAGACAAAAGAAGAAATTTTGAGTAAAGTCTTTTGCAGCCGGCAGGATGGTGATCATTATGAAAAAAAGCTTTGGATAATAATACTTGTTCTTTTTATAGGGGCATGCGGGACAGATGCTATTTCATCTGGGGGCCTTCTGAACCCAGAGGATCTTAGCATCGTTGAAAAATGCCAGGATAAGAAAGCAAAACAAGTGGTACAGCGATTGTCCT
>CACZSO010000155.1 GCA_902783795.1 uncultured Eubacteriales bacterium | reverse complement strand
TCATCAGGTAGGAGGTGGAATTTCCAATGATATTCGCCGGCGTCTTGATGAGTTTTAAAAGCGGCCTTGCCATCGGTGTGCCGATGATCGTGATGGCCGCGCCAATCATGATGGCCAGGGCGATGGCTGTATTAGTCACGGTCCGTAGCCTGTCCTCATCCTTCGCGCCGAAGGTCTGGCTGATCACGATCTGGGCACCCATGGATGCCCCCATGAACAGCGCGTTGAACAGCATCATGATGGGGAACACCGCGCCGACGGCAGCCAGGGCGTCTGTTCCCACATAATTGCCTACCACGATGGAGTCCACCACATTATAAAGCTGCATACATAGATTTCCCAGGATCACAGGAATCGCAAACCCGATCAGTTTGGCGAAAATAGGGCCTTCCGTCAGGTCATTCCTGGCATTGACTTTCAATGCTTTATTTTCTTCTGCCATAACAGTGTATCCTTTCTTCATATTCTGTTACCATACACGCACAGCAGGCTTTCTCTGCCTGATCTGATATCTATTATACAGGCTCCGTCTCATAATATCAAAACAAAAATGAAAAAAATCAGGCATTTTTTCCGGATCATGAAGAAAAGGGAGGAAACAGAAAACGGCACGGTCCGAAGATCGTGCCATTTTCTAAAAAAACTATTCGTCTTTCCTATAGGGACCGGCTTAGTGCTGGGTCCTTTCCTTATCATGAAAAATGTCTTTAACTCTTTACTGCACCAATAGTCATGCCGGTAACGAAGTATTTCTGCACAAAGGGGTACACACAGAGGATCGGCAGGGTGGATACCACGATACTTCCATACTCGATGGCTTTCTTGTAAACATTGGCGTTATTAGAGAAATCAGCCGCCGTAGATTCGATGTCCGAAGTGGAAGTGATCAGGATCTCACGAAGCACCATCTGCAGGGGATAATACTGGCTCTTTGTAGGAATGTACAAAAGGGCTGAGAAATAGTCGTTCCATTTCGCTACAGCCGTTAAGAGCATGATCACAGCGAAGGTGGCCTTGCAAAGAGGCAGGATGACCTTGAACAGGATCTTCAGGTCCGATGCGCCGTCCAGGCGGGCCGCTTCCTCCAGCTCTATGGGAATGTTCTGCATGGACGTCCTCATAATGATCACATTGAACACGGAAAGGGCTCCGGGGATGATCATGGCAAAAGGAGTATCCACCAGGCCCAGCTTACGGATCACCATATAGGTAGGGATCATGCCGCCGTGGAACAGCATGGTGAAGGCCAGGAACATCATGAATTTATTCCGGTAATACAGCCGTTTCCGCGAGAAGGTATAGCCTGCGATGGTGGTCAGAAGGCCTGTCAGCGCACAGGAGCACACGATGTACATGATCGTGTTCCCATAGGCTCTCCAGAGTTTTTTATACTTCAGGATGATCTTATACGCGCCCCAGTCCACATTTTTCAGGGGTTTGAACACCAGCTTTGTATTCACGTTCAGCGCGGTGGGGTTGCTGATGGAGGCCATGATCATGTGCCAGATGGGGGCCAGGCACAGGAAGCAGACAAATAAGAGAAGCGCTACATCGATAATCAGGAATATCAGTCTTCCCGGTTTCATTTTGAATTTCATCGTCTTCCTCCTTTCCCCTTAGAACATGGACGTATCCGTGAGTTTCCTCAGGATCGCGTTTGAAGTAAGCAACAGCGCCGTACCGATCAGGGAATTGAACAGGCCTACTGCGGTGGACATACCGTAGTTCGCTTCCTGCATACCCAGCCGGTATACATAGGTGTTGATAACATCGGACACCTCGTAGTTAGCGGAGTTATACAAAAGCAGGATCTTATCCGCACCCACAGAGAACACACTGCCCATACGCATGATGAACATGATGATGATCATGGACGATATGCCCGGAAGGGTGATGTGCCAGCATTGGCGCAGCCGGCCTGCCCCGTCCACTTTAGCTGCGTCATACAGCTCCTGGTCTATGCCGGAAAGGGCGGCCAGGTAGATGATGGAGCCATAGCCCAGCCCCTGCCAGGTACCTGACAGAATGTAGATAGGCCGGAACCAGCCCGGGATATTTAAGAGGTTCTCGCTCTGTCCGCCGGTCATAAAGGAGAACAGAGAAGAGATTACGCCGCCAGCCTTCGTAAAATTGATCACCAGGCCCATGGCTACGACCGATGAAATGAAGTAAGGCAGGTAGCTGATGGTCTGTACGGTCTTTTTGAAGGGATTCCATTTGATCTCATTCAAGAGCAGCGCAAAAATAATGGGAGCCGGGAAATTTACCAGCAGGTCCAGAACGCCGATCAGGACCGTATTGCGCATCAGACGGCCCACGAAAGGACCGCTGAAGAAGGTCTTGAAGTGCTGGAGACCCACCCATTTGCTGCCGAAAACGCCTTTGACGATGTTGAATTTTTCAAAGGCCATGAGCAGACCGAACATGGGCAAATAGTTGAAGATTATGAAATATGTGACGATAATGGCCAAGAAGACATACAGCATCTTATTCCGGCGGATATCCAGAGAGAGATTGTGAAGAAAGCCGGGGAAACCCTTGCCCTGCACATACCCCTGGGAAAACTCGGAATTAAAAAACTGGTCTTCCGGTTTTTCTTTTCTTTTTTTCTCCTTTTTCACAACATACTCCTTCTATGATAATGATTTGAAGAAATCATAACAGAAATCCTGCGTTTATCTCTATAAAAATGCTCAAAGGATGTATGAGGATTCAGCAGATTTTTTCTTCAGATTAGCAAAATGGCGCAGAGATTATCAGAAAAGCGCAGACAGTTGATTATCTCTTGCTTTTCTGCTACAATAAAGAAAGCAAAAAACCGGCTTAAGACTGGCAGAAGTTGTTGAATCCATAATTTTTGACGAGGTGTTGCCATGCGTCTTTTCCTCTTCATCATTCCCATGATCCTGGTGGTCATCTTCCAGTTCATCATCCATCTTAACATCATCCTGGTCAGAAAAAAAGACCCGGAAAAGGCAGACAGGATCTGCTACGGTTTTGTGCGGGCTTTCTGCCGCATGGTGGTCTTTCTTTCCGGCGCTAAGGTCCAGCTCACCGGAAAGGAAAACCTGACACATGAAGGACCGGTCTTATATGTGGCTAACCACCAGAGCATTTTTGATATCGTACTGCTCTATGCTAATCTGAAAGACCACACCATCTTCATCGGGAAAAAGGAGATCGAAAAAGTCCCTCTGCTCTCCACCTGGATGCGCCTGACCCATTCCCTGTTCCTGGACCGTGAGAACCTGCGGGAAGGGCTGAAGACCATTTTAGCTGCCATCGACCTGATAAAGGGAGGCTATTCTGTGGCGATCTTCCCGGAAGGGACCAGAAATAAAGCAGAAGATAAGACCTCCCTGCTCGAATTCCACGGCGGCTCCTTTAAGCCGGCTGAAAAGGCCAATGTCCCTGTCGTCCCCATCGTCTTCCATAATACCTCTGATATCCTGGAAGACCATGCTCCCTGGGTCAAAGCAGCCCGGGTGAAGATGGCGGTCATGGAACCAGTGATCATTTCTGCTCTTGACCCGGAGCAGAAGAAATTCCTTTCCACTTACATCAGTGATATGATGCAGGAAAAACTGAATGAGCTGGCCCGCTGATCTCATATAAAAGACAAAAAACAGGCGCTCCTTAAATGAAGGGAGCGCCTGTTATATTTTTGATGATCAGAAGTGTCCGCCGCCACCCTGGTGGTGTTCGGACCCTGACCCGGTATGGAGGCTTTGATGATCTTGCTGCATCTCTAGCGGCGGACGGTCTGTGTTGACCTTGTACACAGCCTGTGTACGTCCGATAAAAGCATCATTACTGAATTTCGGTTCCGGATTCTTCTTCCGGTAATAGCCGATGGACACACCGGTATTATTATTATGGCTGCCTCTAGCTATACCCATAGCAGCACCTCCGCCCAACAGGCCTGTCATGACCCAGGAATACCATCTGGAGAAGAAACCCGGGGCCGTCTGTTTCTGGACCGCATAGGCAAAGGACTGCACCGCATTCGAGTACTGGCCCGCAGACAGGTAAGGAACCACTGCCTCTTCCACTGCATCGATATCATCGTAATCCAGCAGGAATGCATTTGTACCGTTATACTCGTTGATAAAGTAAGACCGGTCGGCCATGCCCACGACCAGGGAGATCACTTCATGACCTTCACCATAACCGCCGCCGCCGGAAGCCCAGAGCTCGCAGAGCTTTTCAGATACTGTCCGGATGGTCGCATCTGTGACCGATTCATCCTTAGTGAAAAACACCAGCAAGTCGGCGCCGATCTCTTCCCTTAAGCCCGCCAATGTGGTATTCAGGGAATTTATTTCTCCTTCTGACAAAAGGCCTGCCTCATCATACACATAAGTTCCGGTGTTTAACTGCCTCACCGGAGCAAAGCCGCAAAGCATCAAGAATAGCAAAATGGCCAGGCCTGTAAAAGCCGCAATTCTCTTTCTCATAATCCCCTCCCCAATAAGAACGTGATCAGGAAGATGATCACAAATACTATGAATCCCAGGAGCCAGAGTTTTCCTTTGCTCACAGGAAGCTCGCCCTCGATCTTTCCGGTCTGGCCGTTCATGTACAGCGGGTAGTTCTTTCCGCCATACTTAAAGTTCAGTGCCCAGAGAGGAAGGAAGGTATAGTCTGCATCCTGCCGTGTCATATTGATCCGGTTCTCCATGATATTGACTTCATGATAATCCGCCACCATCAGCCTGGAAGTCATGATCGCGTCTTCTTCCGCAGCCCTCCTGGCATCCGGCAGCATTTCTTCTTTCGTTTTCCCGAACTGATCTGCATAGAAACCCATGAGATAAGGCACGGCAAAATCTGTCAATGCCTTGAAATCATAGGGCTCCAGTACTTCCAGTTCAGCCTTCGGCCAGGTGTGGCTGGCATTCTCAGGTACGTTTTCATAAGCCACATCGAAGGTCCTGTCGATGGCGTAGTTATCCCGGTACTCGATGATCTCATCGCCCTGCCGTACCGTGGAGATCATCGTGCCCATGCCTTTTAAGTTGACATCGCCGGAAAGCTGGTACAGCCAGTAGGGGACATAAATACCCTGGACCTTATCCATGGTAGCGTTAGACTTAAAAGAAGAAGGTGTCAGGAAGCCGGTGCCTTTCCAGGTCTTAAAGTTTTCCTGGGCCCGCTTTTTGTCAAAGGCAAAAGGCAGGATCTTCGCCGGCATGGCTTCTCCCGAGAGACGGCTCTCGATCAGCATGGGGCTTCCGCAGTAAGTGCAGACCGTGGAGGCGGTGTACTTATCTGTGGACAGTTCTGCGCCGCAGTTGACACACTGGAGCAGTGTTTTTCCATCACCGGCATTCTCCGTTCCCTCAAATTCCACCGGAACGCTGAGATCTGTGGTGAAATCGATCTCCGGAAAGGCCGTGGTCTTTCCGCACTGTATGCAGATCAGATGGTCTGTTCCGGCGGCATATATCAGATTTCCGCCGCAGCCGGAACATTTAAATGTCCTGATCATAATAGACCTCCTTAGTCAGGCATGACGATCTTAGGCATTTTCTGATTCTTATCGTCATCCTTATGGTTCTTCTTGACAGGTTTGCGTTTCAGGTCCTCTTCTTCTGCCGGCATCCAGTTATGGATCAGCCACAGTACTGTATAAACAGAAGCCGCTGTGATCACGACAGAAAGGACTATAAGCAGCCACATAGGCGCTCTCGTAGTGGAATTCAGCAAGGTGGGGATATAGAAAGCAATGACCATGGAGAACGCTGCAGGCAGCCAGTTCTTATCCAGCTTCCTTAAGCTGGTACCGTACACGATCAATGCCGCCGATGTATCCACCAGCCCGCGGAAGATATGCGTCATGCCGTCCCATAAAAACTGAAGCCAGCTGGTATCGATCATCCCCTGGATAGAGGCAAGAGCCTCTTCCTCTGTCACGCCATTCTGCATGATCTCGTAGATAGCCGCACCGATGCCCATGTTATTGATGGTAGCGCTGACCATGACGTATTCTATGGCAAAGGAGATCTCCTGTCCCACCAGGATGGAAGCCGCATACATGGACAGTCCGAAGGCCAGCACTGCTCCGATCTTATGCTCCACATGCTGCCGGTTATTTGTACGGATCAGGTACTTGATCCCAAAGAAGATCCCCAGACACCGGCAGAGGATGGAAAGTACGATCTGGAACACGTCCGATGCTGCCGGATGCGCTTCAAAAAACGCCGCAGTACTGCCGATCTTCGAGATACCGAAGGTGATACCGCCGTAGATCAGATAACTGAACAGAAGCTCTGCCAGGATACCGGAAATGATACCGTTAGTATACATGGCATAGTGCTTATGGATATAGATAAAGCCCAGGATGATGACCGCTATCAGTAAGGCAGTCACCGCCCCGATCAGCACCAGGTTCTGGGTCGGGATCTTTAGATCTTTATATTTCTCCATCAAGGCTTCGAGTTCCTGAGAAGCCTGTGCTGCATCCGCAGCAGTCGCTGTTATCATGGCTGGACCCTTTCCTGCCGGGTCCATAATAAGGATGTAGACTTTTAATTCCTTATTCCTGGTTCCGGCATCTGAAAAATCATAAATAAAGTATAACGAATTCGAATTATCCTGTCAAGTTCACCTTGACTTATCCTTCGCTTTGTGATAAATTAAACTTGACCATAATAAAAATTCCGTTTATATTACGCGGAGTTTTTAAAATACATGCCCAAAACCGGGTAAGGTCATTTTTTTGACAACCCGCGGAAGAAACAAAAGCAGCTTCCGTGACGTTATCTTTATATTTTTTACTGGAGGGAGTTTGCTATGAACAAAGGAACCGTCAAGTGGTTCAACAACCAGAAAGGCTATGGCTTCATTACCGACGAAGAAGGAAAAGATGTATTCGTCCACTACACAGGTCTCAATATGGAAGGGTTTAAGACCCTTGATGAAGGCCAGGAAGTAGAATTTGATGTCATTGAAGGCACAAAAGGTCCGCAGGCTGTAAACGTCAACAGACTTTAATTCTGGAAAAACCGAAACCGGGAACAGTTACGTTCCCGGTTTTTTTATATCTTTCTTATTTATTCTTCAGCATTTCCCTGATCCTGTCCACACTGAACAGGTACCGCTTATTGCAGAAATGGCAGACCACTTCCACCTCTTTTCCCTCATCGATCATATCCTGCAGCTCTTCTTTCGGCAGGGAACTGATCATGCCTTCTGTCTTCTCTTCCGAGCAGTCACAGAAAAAGCCGCAGTCCTTACGCTCCGTGATATGATGATCCATGCCGGAAAGCAGCAGCTCCATCATATCTTCTATGGTCTTCCCTTCTTCGAAGAAAGACGTCACTGAGGATATATGGGACAGCCGTTCTTCCAGCCGGCTGATGGTCTCGTCTGACGCATTGGGCATCACCTGGAGGATAAAGCCGCCGGCCTGCTTTACTTCACCGGAATCTTTATCTAACAGTACCCCAAGGGCCACCGAGGAGGGTGTCTGCTCTGACACCGCGAAATAATAAGTCAGATCTTCGGCGATCTCCCCGGTCTGCAGGATGGTCTGGCCAATGTAGGGCTCCTTCAGGCCTTCGTCCTTAATGACGCTCAGCACCCCCAGGTCCAGGGCGCCGCCCACATCCAGCTTTCCTTTATCATTGGCGGGAAGGTCTACCTCGGGATTCTTCACATATCCCTTCACATGGCCCAAAGCATCTGCCGTCACGGTCAATCCCCCGATGGGTCCGTCACAGTCGATCTTCAGGGTCAATATATCTTCATCGTTTTTCAGCATGGCGCCCATCATGACGCCGCCGGTCAGAAGCCGTCCCAGCGCAGCTGCAGCCACCGGGCTTAAACCGTGGGCTTTTCTGGCAAATTCAGCTGTATCCCTGGTATAAGCTGCAAAAAAGCGGATCTCGCCTTCCGAGGCAATCCCCCGGATCATATAATCACTCATTATCTTTCTTCTTTCCTTTTTCTCTTAACAGATAGATCAGCCGTTCGCTGTTTTCATCCGGTTCTTTTCCTGATTCATCCATGACCTTAAGAAAGATCATTCCAGCCTCTTTCGCCAGCGTCTTTATTATTTCTGTGTCATAGGCCCGCTGCTGATGAAATTCCTCGGACTTTTCGAACAGCCCGTTTTCCAGCCGTTCAAAAATAGTCAGCGCATACTCGTTAAGGTCTGTTTCTTCGTCGAAATAATTCTCCCAGATATAGGAGGCTTCCTCTTCATTATCAGCTTCTGTACGTTCTCCCAGCACATCCTTATAAAAGTGCCGTGTCTTCATGTCAAAAATAAAGACACCTTCCGGATCCAGGTAATTATTTACCAGTTTGAAAACCGTCAGGAGTTCCTCCCTGGTCAGCAGGTAGTTCATGGTATCGCAGACTGCCACAAAAGCCCGCATGGTGCCGTACAGTTCAAATTCCCGGATGTCCTGGCAAAGGTACAAAATGGCATGCCCGCTCTCATCCCGCTTTATCAAGGCTTCCTGCAGCATGCTTTCTGACCGGTCGATCCCGGTCATATCATAACCGGCTTCCGTCAGAAGTTCTGTCATGGTACCGGTGCCGCAGCCCAGTTCGCAGACCAGCCCGTCATGGATACCCTGCTCTTTCAGGATCTCCACGATCTTTTCACACCAGTCTTCATAAGGGATGTCATCCATAAACAGATCATATACTCTTGAAAATTCACCATATTCGCTCATAGGACAGATGATAGCATTTTTTTCGCTGAAATTCAATCAGGGAATTACAGAAGGAAAAAGCTTTTCTTTTTCAATGTCAGGGTCCCGGTATTCAGCCGGGGCCCTGATAAGATCAGCAGAAAGACCGGTATCTATATCCTTAGGGCTTCCGGCATATCCTTTCTACAGATTTGCGGTTTTCTGCCGGGAAATACTTTTCGCGATCCCTTCTGTCCTGCACATTTTCAGTTTTCCGGCAAGGCTATGACGCTTTTTGCATACCTTTTTATTTTTTCCCATACCGGGCCACAGCTTTTTCATAAGCCTGCCGGAGACTGCTTTTCTTCACGGTAAAGCAGTCCTTTTTAAGGAGGTATGTGTGATGTAATACCATTTGTCAGTTCATTGGGGATTTAGTTTCAGCCTGTGTGCGGCCAGATTTGTAAATGAAACTGCCCTGATCCGGGCTGGGATTCCGCTGACAGCGAAAACTCTCGATCAAGTATTTCTCACCGCCAATGTAGCATCCTTCCCCGGGGATTACAAGGACATTGGCTTCCGGAACATAAGTTTCTTTTCTGTTTTTTCTGTAAACTTCTACGGACCGGACGCTTTACTGCTGTTTTTGACACATTCTGTATGTTTCTTTATTTTTCCTTGAATATCCTGCCATAGGTCACTCATTACCATCCGACTTCACAAAAAGTTCGCTTGACGTCCAGGGGCTTATCATATACACTTATAGCGTAGGATAAAAATCATGTGCCGTACCTGGAGTACAGCATATTAAAAAGGGCTGAAAACCCTGGTTTTAAAGGGGGTCGTCCATGCGTATAGAAAGAATCAATGATCATCAGATCCGCTGTATCGTCACCGCTACAGATCTAAGCGAACGGCAGCTGACATTTAAAGAACTGAAATACGGCAACCAGGCCACCATGGACCTCTTTCACGAGGTCGTCGAGGAGGCCGTGGAACGCTATGGCTTTAATCAGGAGGAATACCCGCTCATGATCGAGGCTGTCCCCATCAGCCCGGATGAGCTGATGATCACGGTCTCTGCCTTAAGTGATTCCGAGGAGCTGGACCCGCACTTTGCCCGGTTCACCCCCTTCGATGATGAGCAGCCTCATCCCAGGCCGAATCACATGGCCGGTTCCTTCTTCTCTCCGGAAGAAAATATCCAGATGCTGCATGCCGGTGTCTTTCTCTTTGCGGACATTGACGCTGTCATGACTTTCTGTCATCATGTTTCCGGAGATTTTCCGGGGAAGAGCCTGCTTTACCGGCATCCTTCTGCTTTCGGTTTCTGTCTGGCCATTAAAAGACCGGAGGTCATGAACGTCCTGGAGTTTTCTAATTTCCTGAACAGTCTGGCGGAGTTCGGCGACCGGGCAGAGAATGACCAGGTCTTCTTTGCTTATCTTTCAGAGCATGAGACACCGGTCATGGAGGATCCGGTCACCGTATTCAGACAGCTATGATAAATAAAACATTAAATCAGGCGGCAGGTCATCCTGCCGCCTTTTTATGATCCGATATTCTTTACGATCCCTATAGAAATGCACCGGTCGATGACTGCGCCGTAGTCTGTCCCTTCCTCCGGGATCACCATATGTTTATCATTCACCACCAGCTTCACCCCGCCATCCGGGAATTCTTCTATGGCCCGGTAGCGATCCACAAAGAAAGAACGCCGGGATACTTTCCGGTCATACCGGATCCCGTTAAACTCTGAAAGCCGGCAGTCCGGGAAATTCACATTATAGATCTGCCCCGGCACATAGGGTTTTTCTGCCAATTCTGCCATGATCTCCTTAAGATACCTGTCCGTGACCTCATGGCACCCGCCGGTCCCTTCAGAAAAAGCGATGGACAGGTAACCCTGGAATTCCCCTTCCATGG
Organism: uncultured Eubacteriales bacterium; assembly: GCA_902783795.1. GTDB lineage: Bacteria > Bacillota > Clostridia > Lachnospirales > Lachnospiraceae > UBA1267. The sequence goes on along the minus strand of CACZSO010000155.1, from coordinate 9,409 downwards.
CAGCACCTGCCGTGGCAGAATATTGAAGGTCTGTGGCTGTATTGTATCCGAAATTAATGCCGGTAAATACCACATCCGGAGGTCCCGGCATAATATTCAATGTCCCGACTCTCACGCAGTCTGCAGGCATGCCGCTGCAGGAAAAAGCATGGACTCCCTCCACCGGGAAATCATAGGGATGCACTTCTATGGGCTCCCTGAGAAGGATGCTGTGAGATACGGCGCTCCGCTGCTTTTCCGGAGACACCACCCACACTTCGCCGAAATCCCTGGCCGCTTCCGCCAACCGCTTAAGACCGTCTGAATCTATACCGTCATCATTGGTGATAAAAATCCTTCTCATACCCTGCTCCTGATCCGCCGGAGAGAATACCGGCTCTCTGCCCGTTTTCATAGCCTGCATCCGGCTTTAGCCGGCAGATTTCCTTACACAGACCTCAAAAAAGGGAGGCCGCCTGATCAAAGCGCCTCCCGTCTGAATCCATGTTATGTCAGCTGACTACCTGCATGAAAAACTTCTTCGCTTCTGCTTCTGAGAAAACAGTCTCGATCTGTCCGCCCAGACTCTTCAGCTTATCGGCAAAATTCTCATAGCCCCGCAGGATAAAATGTACATTATCCACAGTGGAATCACCATCAGCTGCCAGAGCTGCGGTAACCAGGGCTGCGCCGGCTCTTAAGTCGGGAGCTGATAACTGAGTACCCATCAGCTTCTGGATGCCCTTAACGAATGCTGTGTTGCTTTCCACCGTAATATCGGCGCCCATACGCTTCAGCTCATCCACATACATAAACCGGTTTTCAAAGATAGTCTCTGTCACCGTGCTGCTGCCTTTAACCGTGGAAAGCACCACCGTTATCTGTGGCTGCATATCCGTGGGGAAGCCGGGATAGGGCAATGTTTTAACTCTGGCGCCTTTTAAAGGCCTGTTTACATAAAGCCGTACAGCGTCGTCAAACTCTTCTACGCTGCATCCCATCTCACGCAGTTTAGATGTAATACATTCCAGATGCTTCGGGATCACGTTTTTCACGGTAACATCGCCGCGGGTGACCGCTGCTGCCGTTAAAAAGGTACCGGCCTCGATCTGGTCCGGGATCACTGTATATTCAGTGCCATGCAGTTTATCCACGCCATCGATACGGATCATATCCGTACCGGCGCCTTTGATCCTGGCGCCCATGGAGTTTAAACAGCTGGCCACATCCACGATATGGGGCTCTCTCGCCACGTTCTCCATCACCGTCCGGCCCTTGGCAAAAACAGCCGCCAGCATGACATTGATGGTCGCTCCTACGGAAACGGTATCAAAATAAATATGGGCTCCGTTCAGTTCTTCAGCTTCAGCAACGATAAAGCCGTTGACCGTGTCTGTCGTAGCCCCTAACAGCTCAAAACCTTTCTGATGCTGGTCGATGGGCCGTGAGCCGATGACACAGCCGCCGGGAAGGGCTACTTCCGCCTGATGATATCTTCCCAGAAGAGCGCCTAAGAGATAATATCCGCCGCGCATCTTTCTGATAAATGAATTATCTACGATCCTGGAACGGATGGTGGAGCCGTTGATGAGCACATCGTGAGGGCTCTGTCTTTTTACCGTAACGCCGGTCTCCGCAATAGTTTCCAGCAGGATATTGACGTCTGCAACATCAGGTATATTATGAATGACCACGTCTTCATCAGACATGACAGCCGCTGCAAGTATTCCCAGGGCTGCGTTTTTCGCGCCGCTGACTGCTACTTCACCGCATAAAGGTCTGCCGCCTCTGATTGCAAACTGTTCCATGATACTCTCCTAAAAAACATTGTCCATGAGATGATAAAGTGCCCATGGTGAGAGCATTATAACACTTTTTTTCACACTTGTAAAGAAAAATCGACGGAGTTATTACAGAGTTGTTAAGTTCATCAGCTGAGATTTTGGTTTTTACATATTGTTTTTTCCTTGTTCATAATTTATTCATAATTAACCCTTATGCTAATAGCACAAACAGGAAAACGACCGCTTGCTTTTTTTGTTGAATTTGTATAATGTTTTTCATAATTCCCCCGAGCCTTCGAAAGAAGACCCGGGGGCTCCTCTTTGTTTAGAAATTATTACAAAACAAAAGACGCAGAAAGGAAATACCTCTCCGCGTCTTTTTCTATCCTTCAGCCGATGTTATTCCGCCGCTTCATCTGCAGGCGCTTCTCCATCCTGTACGCCGGCGATATCCGGGATCACCAGGTTGGTTGCCTGATAAGCCTGCTTCTGGGCTTCCTTCTCCTTGTTAGCCGAACCGACTATAGAGAACACCACAGCCACGATCAATGCGCAGGCAGCTGCTGCAGCAATGACTGTGATCAAAAGCCTTTTAAGCTTTTTCTGCTTCTTTTCTCTGGCAACATCCTGTTTCCTGGTTTTTTTCGACTCTTTGTATTTATCGACTTTTTCCTGACTCATGACCTGATCTTCCTCTCAAAAATGATATAACCATGGTACTATAGCACAAAAGCATTTTAAAATCAAGCTTTTCTTATGCCTGATAACCGTTCGGGTTATTTTTCTGCCAGTTCCAGGAATCACGGCACATAGCTGTAATATCACGTTCTGCCTTCCAGCCCATCTCACGGAAAGCCTTCGAAGCATCTGCATAGTTACAGTCGATGTCGCCAGCCCTCCGCTCAGCTATCTCATAAGGGATCTTCACGCCGGAAGCATCCTCAAAAGCTTTGACGATATCCAGCACACTATAGCCTACACCGGTGCCCAGGTTATAGATCTTCAGCCCGCAGCCTTTTTCAAACAGCTTCAGCGCAGCCGTATGACCCTTAGCCAGGTCTACCACATGGATATAATCCCTTACACCAGTCCCGTCAGGAGTATTATAGTCATTGCCATATACACTTAAATGGTCACGTTTGCCTACAGCCACCTGGGTGATGTAGGGCATCAGATTATTCGGGATCCCCTTCGGATCTTCGCCCATCAAGCCTGATTCATGAGCGCCGATGGGGTTGAAGTAACGGAGCAGCACCACATTCCACTCGGGATCCGCCAGCTGAATATCGCTCAGGATCTGCTCCTGCATGGATTTCGTCCAGCCGTAGGGATTCGTGCAGTCCTTTTTCGGCGTCTCTTCTGTCACCGGCACTTCATCCGGCATGCCATAGACCGTGGATGAAGAAGAGAAAATAATGTTCTTCACGTTATGCTGCGTCATGACATCCAAAAGCGTCAAGGTGCCGCCGATGTTATTATCATAATATTTCCACGGTTTCTGAACGCTTTCTCCCACAGCTTTCAAGCCGGCGAAATGGATGACGCCCGTGATCTCTTCTTTATCAAAAATGGCTTCCAGGGCTTCTTTATCACGAATGTCTGCCTGATAAAATACCGGCTTTTTCCCTGTGATCTGTCTGATCCTGTCCAGGACTTCCACACAGGAATTATCCAGATTATCTACGATGACTGGCTCATATCCTTCCTCAATCAGTTCCACTACTGTATGGCTTCCGATATAGCCGGTCCCTCCCGTGACTAAAACTGCCATCTTACTTCTTCTCCTTTATCTCAGCTTTGACCTGTTTTGCTTTTATGGATACGCGTTTTCTGCGTTCCCGCCGCTTGCTGGTCAGATTATCCCGTTTTTTCAGGATCAGTTCTTTATATTCTTCCGTACAGGGCTTTACCGTCCTGACGGCAAAAAAGCCCATATTATCCTCTGCTGTCTTAATGCGGATCCTTCCGCGGATCAGGCCATGTTCCTTACACTCACCTAAAGCAAAATAATTCTTCTGGGAATCTGAAAACCAGTTCACCACCCGTTTCGTATTCCGCCGGCAGTAGAAACAAGGCAGTTCCCGGACCTTCCGGTTATGCATGAGTTCCTCTTTCAGCGGGAACTCCCGTGACACATACTTCAAGTAAGTATTAAAGCGGTAGGTGGACTCTTCAAACCGGTTTTTCGGAAGCCGGTAATAGTCTATAGAAAAGTAACTTTCAAACTTTTCCCGGTCCAGACGCTGGAAGACCATGGCAGTATAAGCCGCATCGTCCACCGCCCGGTGGAAAGGCCGGTCCTTCGGGATCCCGTAAAGATCAATCACATGCTCCAGTGTCCGCCGGACCTTTCCTTCTTCCATCTGAAGGGCGTAGAGTTTCTGCACATCCAGGTATTTCAGCGGATATTTCCACGGCAGTTTCAGATGATAATAAGCCATGTTGCGCTGCAGCTGGACCAGGTCGCTGGTACCCCAGATACAGAAGATATAATCTTTTCCGCACCACGTCAAAAACTCCGGGCAGACTTCATCAAAATAAATGCCTTCTCTGTCCAGATCCTCGTCTGTAATATGGGTGATCTCTTTTGTCCTGCGAAGCAGGAAAGGATAGACCTGGGGCCGGATGAGGACCGAATATTCATCGATCTTTTCTGCCTTTTCATTCAGCTTTACTGCCCCGATCTCAATGATCTCAAAGGGCAGTTCGTCCTCCTCATCCACCTTGTAAGCAGCCTGATTCCACTCCAGGTCCAGTACGATATAATTCATGTCGACCTCTTTCTGCCCTACAGTATATCACGAGGCCTTCTTTTTCGCAATATAAAAGGACACAAAAGAAACCAGTCAGAAAAGGCTGGATGGCCGCATAGTGTTTATGGGCGGCGGATGATCTGTCCTCCTGTTGGACCCGTTATCATTAACGAGATCGATCAATGGACCCTTGCACGGCAGACGCAAATGGCATGGCCTTCATGAGGCCATGCCATTTCTGCTGTCGTTTATTTATCCTTTTATTCCTCGCTGGACAGCATGCCCAGGATCTTATTCGTCCTGGCTACAAACTTCGTCATAGCCTCCGGATCCAAAGGACCCTGCTGGATCCTGGCCAGGTCATACAGCTCTTCGCAGATCAACGGCACATTCTCGCCTTCCTGATCTGAAAGCAGGTATTTCACCAGCTTATGGTTCGTATTCAGGATCAGGGTCTGGTCGCCCTTGCCCATGTCGCCTAAGTCCATGCCCATCATGCCGTACTGCTTCATCATCTCCTGCATACGGCGGGATTCCTCGGAAAGCAGCAGGATGGCGGAGATCTCCTTATTGCGGAGTTTATCCACCTGGATCTTCACATTGTCCTTTTTCAGCACTTTCTTAAAGAGACCGGTCAGGACTTCCGCATCTGCCTTCAGTTCTTCTTCCAGTTTCTTTGTGTTCTTCACCCGGAAGGTATCCTCCACATCCGCGTCGATGCGTTTGAAATGGATGCCTTCATTCTTCATCTCCAACTGCTGGATGAAAGGCATATCGATCTCGTCAGGCAGCACCACCGCTTCCATCTTTGCCTTTTTGAACATATTGATGTACTGGGACTGCTGGACAGTGTCCGTCACATAGTAGACGGTCTTTTCCTTCTTTTCATCCTCTTCGGCAGAAGCCTCTTCCACTACTTCCGCCGATGTTTCTTCGGAAGTCTCGCCTTCTTTCACTTCTGCGTTCTCTTCGTCCTCATCTTCGATGTCGATGGGCTTTACTTCCAGGCATTCCGGAAGGACTTTATACTTTCCGTCCAGGTCCTTGAACAGGATGTAGTCCGTCATCTTCTGGCAGAATTTATCATCTCTTAAGCAGCCGTATTTCACAAAGGGGCTGATGGAATCCCAGTTCTTTTCATAGAATTCCCGGTCCACCTTACACAGACCCGACAGTTTATCGGCGATCTTTTTGGAGATGTAGTCCTGGATCTTCTTCACGAATCCATCGTTCTGCAGGGCGGAACGGCTGACGTTTAAGGGCAGGTCCGGGCAGTCGATGACACCCTTTAAGAGCATCATGTATTCCGGAATGACTTCCTTGATGTTATCAGCCACAAAGACCTGGCTGTTATAGAGCTTGATCACACCCTCCAGGGATTCATAGCCTAAATTGATCTTCGGGAAATAGAGAATGCCCTTCAGGTCAAAGGGGTAATCCATATTCAGATGGATCCAGAACAGAGGCTCCCGGTAATCCCGGAAGACCTTCCGGTAGAATTCCTTGTAATCCTCTTCAGAGCATTCATTAGGATGCTTGGCCCATAAAGGATTCGTGTCGTTGACCGGGGTCTCCTTCTTAGGCTCCTCTCCCTCTTTAGGCTCTTCCTTCGGCGTATCTTCATTGATCAGGAAGATCTCCACCGGCATGAAGGAGCAGTATTTTTCCAGCACTTCGCGGATCCGGTATTCATTGCTGAATTCATAAGAATCCTGGGACAGATGCAGGGTGATCTCCGTACCGACCGCTGTCCTCTCACCGGATCCCATCTCGAATTCGATGCCGCCTTCTGACTCCCAGTGCACGGCTTCCGCGCCTTCCTGATAGGACAGGGTGTCGATGCTGACGCTGTCCGCCACCATAAACACGGAATAGAAGCCTAAGCCGAAATGACCGATGATCTGGTCATCCGAAGCTTTATCTTTATATTTGGTCATAAAGTCCGCAGCGCCGGAGAAGGCGATCTGGTTGATATACTGCTCCACCTCATCGGCGGTCATGCCCAGGCCGTTATCGATGACCTTCAGGGTCTTATTATTCGAAGAAACTCTGACCTCGATCCGGGGCTTGTAGTCTTCCGGAAGAGTGGCTTCGCTGATCAGGGCCAGTTTTTTCAGCTTCGTGATGGCATCACACCCATTGGATACTAGCTCTCTTAAGAAAATATCATGGTCCGAATAGAGCCATTTTTTAATGATAGGAAATATATTCTCGCTGTCAATAGACAAACTGCCTCTTTTTTCTGACATTGTACTTACGACCTTTCTTTATTCTGACATACAATACAGGGGTCATAAAAACCCCTGCATTGTACTATAGCACGTTTTGTTAGCACTGTCAAGTGTTGAGTGCCAATCTGCTTATGAAATAAGGCTCTTTCTGCACTCAGCCCGTAAAAAACTATTTCAGATCAAACAGCTTTTTAACGACAGCATATATTTCTTCCACTGTCCGGGAGCCGTCATTTACGATGCATGGCACCCCGCTCTTTTCACATTCTTCTTTCACCTGTTCTGCAAACAGGATATCCCGCTCCATCCAGTTCCGGAAGGCCTGCTGTTTGTCAGAACACCCCTCCAAGACAAAGGAGACCCATTTCCGTTCCTTATAATGGGACACCTGGAAATCCGGTGTGGAGATCATGGTGATGTAGTCCTTCTCCCCATATTTCTTCATGACCGCCGGTATAAAGGCAGCGCCTTCAGTCACGATGAGCTCATGATCTATCTGATCCAATCCTTCAAAAACATAGGGAGAGATCTCTTCATATATCATAAATTCTTCGCGGCAATGTATGGCCGGATCCTCCATCCACATTTCTTCAGGTGTCAGTCCCCTGTATTTTCTGCAGATCTCTTTACCATCTTCCACAGCCTTATTTATGTATTTGTCGAGGAAATCGTCCACTTTGTAATAATAGGCGTCATGATCCCTGACGATCATTTCTGCGATGGTACTCTTTCCGCTGCAGGGGGACCCGCCGATGATCAGTATTCTTCTGCTCATATTTATCTCTCTGTTTCTGGTTTTTCAGTTGATCAGATCATCTCTTCCGGTTTGAAGCACTGATCAAAGGCTTCTTCTGTCATATAACCCAGTTCCAGTACGGCTTCTTTCAATGTCAGGCCTTCTTTGTAGGCTTTTTTCGCCACTTCCGCGGCTTTCTCATAGCCGATCTCGGGAGACAATGCTGTGACCAGCATCAGGGACCGGTTCAGGTTCTCTTTCATCTTTTCCGTATTCGGCCGGATGCCGCTGACGCAGCGTTTTTCAAAGGACAGGATGCCATCTGTCAGAAGCCGCGCCGACTGCAGGAAGTTATAGGCCATAACGGGCAGAAATACGTTTAATTCAAAATTGCCCTGAGATGCTGCCATGCTGATGGCTGTATCATTGCCCATGACCTGCACCGCGATCATAGTGATGGCTTCGCACTGGGTAGGATTCACCTTTCCAGGCATGATGGAAGAACCCGGCTCATTTTCAGGAATATAGATCTCTGCCAGACCATTCCGGGGACCCGAGGCCAGCCAGCGGATATCATTGGCTATTTTCATCATATCCGCGGCAAGGGCCTTCACCGCCCCATGGGCATAGACATAGGCATCATGGGATGTGAGGGCGTGGAACTTATTTTCCTCGCTGGTAAAGGGCAGGCCGGTCAAAGTTTCCAGCTCCCTTGCGCAGTTTTCTCCAAAGGCTCCCGGCGCATTCAGGCCGGTACCCACGGCAGTCCCGCCAATGGCCAGTTCATAAAGAGAAGGCAGTACTGCTTTCAGCTGTTTTTCCGCCTGGTCCAGCATGCCGCGCCAGCCGGAGATCTCCTGGGAGAAACTGATGGGCACGGCATCCATCAAATGTGTCCGGCCGCTCTTTACGATCCCCTGGTTCTCCTTTTCCAGCCGCTGCAATGTCTCCTTCAATACTCCCACCGCCGGAAGCAGTTCTTCGTGAACCGCCATAGCTGCGGCGATGTGCATGGCAGAGGGGAAGGTGTCATTCGAACTCTGGGACATATTCACATCGTCATTCGGATGCAGCAGCTTATGGCCCGCGATCACATTGCCCCGGTTGGCGATCACCTCGTTTACGTTCATATTAGACTGGGTGCCGGACCCTGTCTGCCAGACCGCCAGAGGAAATTCCGCGGGAAGTTTGCCCTGAAGGATCTCTTCGCAGACCTGCTCGATGACCGCTTTCTTTTCTTCTGTCATCCGCTCCGGCAAAAGTTCATGGTTCGCCCGGGCACAGGCTTCCTTCAGATAAGCGAAGGCCCGGATGATCAGTTCCGGCATCTTTTCCCAGCCGATGGGAAAGTTTTCGAAGCTCCGCTGTGTCTGCGCGCCCCAGTAATGATCCGCCGGGACCCGGACTTCGCCCATGGAATCATGCTCGATCCTGTAGTTTTCTGTCATGCTGCATCTCCTTTATATGTTCCATTCTTCCGTCTTTTAACAAAGCAGGCTCCTCCCATAAGGAGGAGCCCATCATGTTATCCGCCGGGCATCAATACTTAAACAGGTAGGGAAGGAAGTTATACAGGTATTCCGCTACCCGGGTATAAGCGTGCTCATAGCCTTCCTGCAGGAGATAATGGAAGTTGCCCACGGCATAGTCTTCATTGAAATCAAAGACTTCCGGCAGCTTCTTCATGGCTTCTACCTGAGGTGTCAGGTTCGGATGAGCGATGTCCTCCGTACCGGTGGCTGCAAAGATTCTGAAGTCATCCTTGGTATAGCCTTTTTCCAGGACAACGTTTTTGAGAAGTTCTGCGGTCTCGTCCGGACGTGTCTTTCCGCCCATCATCTCCAGCTTCCAGCAGTCGCCGCTTAAGGGGATGAAGGTCGCGATAATGTCCAGATTCTCCGTAAACGCGAACCAGGTGGTGGAGCC
>CACZSO010000154.1 GCA_902783795.1 uncultured Eubacteriales bacterium | reverse complement strand
GATGGATCCCACGTTCTGGATGAGTATCTTCTACGTGGTCCTGTTCGGCATCATGCTGTCGGATGCGGCCTACGGCCTGATCGTATCCCTAGGCTGCGGCATCGTACTCTGGAAATGTCCGAAAATGGCCGTCTCCATGAGAAGGCTTCTGAAGCGTTTCTTCTGGTGCGGTATCTCCACCATCTTCTGGGGCGTCATGTTCGGCGGCTATTTCGGAGATGCGATCACCGTGGTGGCAAAGACGTTCTTTAATAAAGATATCGTCATCAAGCCGCTGTGGTTTGCCCCGCTGGAAGATCCCATGCGGATGCTGATCTTCTCCCTGGTGATCGGTATCATCCATCTTCTGTTCGGCATGGGCCTTAAAGGCTATTCGATGCTGAAAGAAAAGGATGTGACAGGCTTCGTCTTCGACGTCCTGTGCTGGTTCCTGATGATCATCGGCCTGGTGCTGATCCTGATCCCCACAGAACTTTTTGCAGGCCTGGCAGGGAAGCAGATCACTTTCCCGAACTGGCTGAACATCTTAGCGAAGGTCATGGCCTTGGCAGGAGCTTTAGGCATCCTGGTCATGTCCGGCCGGAGGAAAAAGAATATAGCCCTCCGCTTAGGTCTGGGCGCTTATGACCTGTACGGCATCACCTCATGGCTGTCCGATATATTGTCTTATTCAAGGCTTCTGGCCTTAGGCCTGGCCACCGGTGTCATGGCGTCCGTCTTCAACCAGATGGGCAGCATGTTCGGCGGCGGGATCATCGGCGGCATCCTGTTTTTGATCGTGTTCCTGATCGGACACGTTTTCAACTTAGGCATCAATATGCTGGGTGCCTATGTACATACATCCCGTCTCCAGTATGTGGAGTTTTTCGGGAAGTTTTATGACGGCGGAGGAAGACCCTTCACGCCGTTTGACAGAGAAACCAAATATGTGGAATTCAAGGAGGAAAACTAAACATGGCAGAATTATTCACTAACGGTATTGTCTGGGCACTTTTCGGCGCAGCTCTGGCCAGCATCCTGGCCGGCATCGGCTCCGCACTGGCAGTCGGCAAGGCAGGCCAGGCGGCTTCCGGCGTAGTTACGGAAGACCCGTCCGCATTCGCAAAGGTCCTGATCCTGCAGCTGCTTCCCGGTACACAGGGTATCTACGGCCTGCTGGTCGCTTTCATCACCCTGGCGAAGATCGGCATCCTGGGCGGTTCTCCGGCTAATATGTCGCTTCAGACCGGGCTTCTGGTATTCTGTGCCTGCCTGCCCATCGCAGTCGTAGGCCTGATCTCAGCTATCCATCAGGGTAAGACCTCCATCGCGGCCATCGGCATCGTCGCAAAGAGACCCGACCAGTTCGGTAAAGCCATGCTGTTCCCGGCCATGGTCGAAACCTACGCGATCCTTGCGCTTCTGGTGTCTATCCTTGCCGTTTCCAGTATCCCCGTTTGATAAAAGGAGGGATACATGGCCGGAATAGATAAGATTACACAACAGATTCTAAATAAGGCCGAGACCGAAAAAGAAGCCATCCTCCTTTCCGCAGAAGAAGAGGCGGGAAAGATCAAAACTTCTGCTGAAGAAGAGATCAAAGAGTATCTGGAAAAGCTTCAGGAGAAGACAGAGGCTAAACTTAAAGATCTGGAAGCACGCGCGATTTCCCAGGAAGCCCAGCAGAGCCGGAGGACTTTATTAAAGACCCGGCAGGAGATCATTTCCGGGCTGATGAATGATGCGAAGGAGAATATCCGGAAATCTTCACCGGAACATTACGCGGAGATCCTGTTAAAGCTGCTTCGGGCGAATGTTCAGAAAAATGAGGGGGAGTTAAAGCTCTCCGCAGAGGATCTGGACCGTCTTCCTGCAGATTTTGCGAAGAAGGCACAGGCCATAGCGAAAGAAAAGGGCGGATCCCTGACTCTTTCCAAAGAACCTGCAGCGATTAAGGACGGCTTTCTTTTGATCTACGGCGATATAGAGGAAAACTGCAGTCTGGACGCGGTTTTTGCCGCAGAAAAGGATTCATTGACAGATCTGATCCACTCCATGCTGTAAAGGAGGCGCCATGGCTAGAAATGACTATGTTTATGCGGTGGCACGGATCCGGGTCCTGGAAAAAGGCCTTCTGACAGACAGTTTCATAGAACAGTTGGTGAACACACCGGATGTGGCAGGTGTCCAGCGTCTGCTCTCAGAAAGGGGCTGGGAAGAAAACCTGTCCCTGGAAGAGGAGAAGATCCGGAAGACCATGAGTGATCTGGGCGCAGATCCGGAAGCCTTTGAGATCCTGAGCCTGCCGGACAGTTATCATAACCTGAAAGCCGGTATTAAGGATGCAGCAGCCTCCGTGGTCCATCATGACGCTTATTATGAAAGCGTCAGCCCTTCCAAAGAGGAGATCAAAAAGATCCTGGATGATAAGACCTGGGAACGGCTTCCTTCTCATATGCAGCAGGCAGCCCAGGAGATCTACGAGGTGTTCATCCATACCCTGGATGGCCAGATGTGTGATATCATGACAGATAAAGCCTGTATGGATGCCATCATCAAGATGGGTGAAGCATCGAAGGAAGAGGTGATCCGGGATTATGCGGAAAGCAGTGTGGCATCTTCGGACATAAAGATTGCTGCCAGGTGCTGCCTGACCGGAAAGAGCGTGGATTTCATAAAGAAAGCATTGGCATCCTGTAAGACCTTGGACGTAAACCGCCTTGCAGGTGCTGCGGCAGAAGGTATGGAATCTCTGATGACTTATTTAAGCCTCACGCCCTATAAGGAAGCGGCAGAAGCTTTGAAAAATTCGTTTTCAGAGTTTGAGATCTGGTGTGACGATGTCATGGTGGATACCCTGAAACCGCAGAAGACGAACCCCTTCTCCATCGGTCCTTTGTTCGCCTACATGATAGGCCGGAAAAATGAGATAAAAACGGTACGCATCATCCTGACCGGAAAAGAAAACGGTCTTTCAAATGAAGCTATCCGGGAAAGGGTAAGGCAGATGTATGGATAGAATAGCAGTCGTCGGTGATCATGACAGCATCTACGGCTTTGCGGCCTTAGGTCTGGATATCTTTTCCTGTACAGAGGATGAGGTAAGAGGCATACTGTTGAATCTGGCCTCCCAGAATTACGGCATCATTTACCTGACAGAAAGAATGGCAGCGGCTGTGCCCACCGTGATCGAGCACTTTAAGACCCAGCTTAAGCCAGCTATCATCCTGATCCCCGGTTCTTCGGGAAATACAGGAGAAGGCATCTCTTCCGTCAGGAAATCCGTAGAGCAGGCCGTTGGTTCAGACATTTTATTCTCGAATAATTAATAGATTCAGAAAGGATGATTCCTTATGAGTGTTGGTGTTATTAAAAAAGTTGCAGGCCCGCTGGTCATCGCCGAAGGAATGCGTGACGCGAACATGTTCGACGTGGTCAGGGTCAGCAATGAGCGTCTTATCGGCGAGATCATCGAGATGCACGGGGACGAGGCTTCCATCCAGGTCTACGAGGGAACATCGGGCTTAGGCCCCGGCGAGCCGGTAGAATCCACAGATAAACCATTGTCCGTAGAATTAGGCCCCGGACTCATCTCCAGCATTTACGACGGTATTCAGCGTCCGCTGGACGATATCATGAAGATCACCGGGGGAAATCTTTTAAAGCGCGGCGTAGAAGTACCGTCCTTAAAACGTGACCTTACCTGGGATTTTGTGGCTACCGCAAAAGTGGGCGATGAAGTCATCGGCGGCGATATTATCGGCACGGTGCAGGAGACCACGGCGGTGGTGCAGAAGATCATGATCCCTCCGGAAATGAAGGGGACCATCGTTTCCATCAATTCCGGTTCCTATACCGTGACGGAGCCCATCGCAACGGTTAAGACAGATAAAGGCGAGGAAGATGTCTTCCTTATGCAGACCTGGCCTGTCCGGCGGGGCCGTCCTTATCAGCGCAAACTGGCGCCGAAGATGCCGCTGATCACCGGTCAGCGTGTCATCGATACTTTCTTCCCCATCGCCCGCGGCGGCGTGGCTGCCGTTCCCGGACCCTTCGGCTCCGGTAAGACGGTCATCCAGCATCAGCTTGCGAAGTGGGCAGAAGCAGATATTATCGTCTACATCGGCTGCGGCGAGCGCGGCAATGAGATGACGGATGTTTTGAATGAATTCCCGGAATTAAAGGATCCCAAGACCGGCGAATCTTTGATGAACCGTACCGTGCTGATCGCCAATACCTCGGATATGCCGGTGGCAGCCCGTGAGGCTTCCATCTATACCGGCATCACCATCGCCGAATACTTCCGTGACATGGGTTATTCCGTGGCTTTGATGGCAGACTCCACCAGCCGCTGGGCTGAGGCTCTTCGTGAGATGTCCGGCCGTCTGGAAGAGATGCCCGGTGAAGAAGGCTACCCGGCTTACTTAGGTTCCCGTCTGGCCCAGTTCTACGAACGTGCCGGCCAGGTGATCTCCTTAGGTAAAGAAGGCCGTGAAGGCGCATTGTCCGTTATCGGCGCTGTGTCGCCTCCCGGCGGTGATATTTCCGAGCCGGTCTCCCAGGCCACGCTTCGTATCGTGAAAGTGTACTGGGGCCTGGATTCCGCATTGGCTTATCAGCGCCACTTCCCGGCCATCAACTGGCTGAACAGCTATTCTCTGTATCTGGACGATGTAGAGCCCTGGTTCGATGAGAACGTGGATCCTGGCTGGATGCAGACCCGTCAGAACCTGATGAGCCTTTTACAGGATGAGGCAGAACTGGACGAGATCGTGAAGATGGTCGGTATGGATGCTTTGTCAGCCGGCGACCGGCTGAAGATGGAAGCCGCCAGGTCTATTCGTGAGGACTTCCTGCATCAGAACTCTTTTGACGAAATCGATACCTACACGTCTCTTAAGAAGCAGTATTACATGATGAACCTGGTGTACGGATATTACGAGCAGGCGGCAGACGCCCTGAGGAAAGGCGCCGCCATCAATGATCTGTTAAGACTGCCCAGCCGTGAAGCCATCGGCCGCTTCAAGTATACCTTGGAAGACCAGCTGGAAGGGCGGTATGAGGATGTCCGTAAAGCCCTGGCGAATGATATCGCGGATGCATTAAATAAGAAGGAGGACCTGTTCTAAATGAAAGAATACAGAACGATACAGGAAGTAGCGGGACCTCTGATGCTGGTCCGCGATGTAGAAAATGTTACTTACGATGAGCTGGGCGAGATCGAGCTGGCGAACGGCGAGACCAGACGGTGTAAGGTCCTGGAGATCGATGGCTCGAATGCTTTGGTACAGCTTTTTGAAAATTCCACCGGTATCAACCTCTCGAATTCCAAGGTCCGCTTTTTAGGGCGTTCCATGGAGCTGGGCGTATCAGAAGATATGCTGGGCCGCGTCTTTGACGGCTTGGGAAATCCTATCGATGACGGCCCTGAGATCCTGCCGGATGAGAGAAGAGATATCAATGGCCTGCCCATGAACCCGGCGGCCCGTTCCTATCCTCAGGAATTTATCCAGACCGGTATTTCCGCCATTGACGGCCTGAATACCCTGGTCAGGGGCCAGAAGCTTCCTATTTTCTCAGCCTCCGGTCTGCCTCATGCCCAGCTGGCTGCCCAGATCGCCCGTCAGGCGAAGGTCCGCGGCACCGATGAGCAGTTCGCTGTGGTGTTTGCCGCCATGGGCATCACCTTCGAAGAGTCGAACTATTTTATCCAGTCCTTTACAGAGACCGGCGCTATCGACCGTACTGTGCTTTTCATCAACCTGGCAAATGACCCGGCAGTTGAGCGTATCGCGACTCCGCGTATGGCTCTGACCGCCGCAGAATACCTGGCTTTCGAAAAGAACATGCACGTGCTGGTCATCCTGACCGATATCACAAACTATGCGGATGCTCTTCGTGAAGTTTCCGCCGCCCGGAAAGAAGTGCCCGGACGCCGTGGCTATCCCGGCTACGTGTATACGGACCTGGCCCAGATGTACGAACGCGCCGGACGTCAGCAGGGGAAGACCGGTTCCATCACCATGATCCCCATCCTGACCATGCCGGAAGATGATAAGACCCATCCCATCCCGGACCTTACCGGATACATTACGGAAGGGCAGATCATCTTAAGCCGCGAGCTGTACCGTAAAGGCATACAGCCGCCCATCGATGTGCTTCCGTCTCTTTCAAGACTGAAGGATAAGGGTATCGGCGTCGGAAAGACCCGTGAGGACCATTCGAATACATTGAACCAGCTGTTCTCCGCTTATGCCCAGGGCAAGGATGCGAAGGAACTGATGACCATCTTAGGTGAAGCAGCTCTTTCCGACATCGACCTGATCTACGCGAAGTTCGCCGATGAGTTCGAGAAGCGTTATGTTTCCCAGGGCTATCAGACCGACAGAAGCATCGAGGAGACCCTGGATATCGGCTGGCAGCTCTTATCCATCATTCCGCGTTCAGAGCTTAAGCGTATCAATGACGAGTTCCTGGATAAGTATTACGATCCGACAGTCAGAGAAAAGGAGTAAAGAACATTGGCATCTTCAACGGTAAATCCCACCAGAATGGAGCTTCAAAAGCAGAAGAGTAAGCTCTCCACCGCTATCCGGGGCCATAAGCTTCTTAAGGATAAGAGAGATGAGCTGATGCGTCAGTTCATGGATATGGTCAGGGAGAACATGGAAGTAAGACGCCGTGTGGAAGAGGGCATAAGAAAG
>CACZSO010000153.1 GCA_902783795.1 uncultured Eubacteriales bacterium | reverse complement strand
GGCTTCTCCTTCCACGATCAGCCGGAGCTTCTGGAAAAGATCCTGAATGACCATCCGGAGATGGAATTTGTCCAACTGCAGATCAACTATCTGGACTGGGAAAGTGAGTGGATCAGGAGCCGCGCCTGCTACGAGGTCTGTGAAAAGTATAACAAGCCGGTCATCGTGATGGAGCCGGTAAAGGGCGGGACATTGGCCAATGTTCCTGCGGCAGCGGAAGCGCTGTTCAAGGCACAGCAGCTGGAACTTTCCGTCCCCAGTTGGGCCATCCGTTTTGCGGCGTCCCTTCCGAATGTGATGCTGGTGCTTTCCGGAATGTCGTCTCTTTCCCAGATGGAAGATAACTTAAGTTATATGGCAGAGTTTAAGCCCCTTAACGAAGAAGAAAAAGCTCTTTGCTTTAAAGTAGCTGATATCATCAACAGCCAGATCACCGTGCCCTGTACGGCTTGTCATTACTGTACCGAAGGCTGTCCTATGAATATAGCCATTCCCGAGTATTTCTCTCTGTATAATGAAGATATGAGAGAGAATCTGGCCGAAAAAGGCTGGACGGTCAACTTTACGAATTATGCGTCTCTGGCTGCCACACGGGGAAAAGCCGCTGATTGTATTGGCTGCGGACAGTGTGAGGAGGTTTGCCCCCAGCACCTGCCCATCATCAATTTCCTGAAGGACGTATCGGCACATTTCGACTGATCATCATTCTGAATGTACAGACATTGTACGGTATCCCGAGCTTTTTCACCTGCTGACATATGGTATGGTTATGATAGATCAGCAATACATTTAGCAGCCATTGTGAAATTGCTGATGGCGAGAAATCAAGTTATATCGATGATTTCCGGTAAGGTTATTATGGAGGTATGGAAATGATACAGGGAATCGGACATGTTGCACTAAATGTAAAGGATCTGAAAAAAACGATTGCTTTTTATGAAAATTCGTTGGGATTTAAAAAGGCATTTGAGCTCGGGCGCGGGGAGGATGAGGAACCATGGATCGTCTATCTCTATGGCGGCGGGGGACAGTTTATAGAACTGTTTCATGGTGCCACAAAAGAGATTCCGTATAGCAATGACAACATTGGTTTTTTCCATATGTGTGTAGCAGTTGACGTTATACAGGAAGCATGGAAGAGAGTGGTGGAGACCGGAGCGCCGCAGGATGATGCACCTAAGTTCGCGGGAGATAATAACTGGCAATGCTGGACTCATGACCCGGATGGCATAAAGATAGAGCTTATGCAGCTTAGCGAAGAAAGTCCTCAAATGAAATTCATTAAAAGCTTAGAGGAGTAACAGGATCAGACCTGGAAAACTCAGGTTCTCATAAGGTCTGACAATAGCTTAAGAGCCCTGACAATACAAGTCAAGGCTCTTTCTTTTTATTTAGTTGTGTCTATGCTTTTTATCTGATATACTTTTATATTGCAGGGTTTCCTGCATGAGGTATAAATAAGACAGAAACATAAGAAAAGGGCCAGTGATCCGGATAAGGCAGACTTGTGGCAATAAAAGAAGAAGGGATCGGGAGCCTGCCCGAAAAGCAGGGATCAGGCCTAAAGTTCGAAGAAAGATATAAAGGAATTGTAATGGAATTAACATTTGAAAAAGCAAAAGAACTGAATCGGGATATGGTAACTGAAGAGCATCTGATCATCCATTCATTGAATGTCTGTTATGCAATGGAAGCTATGGCGAAGCATTTCGGAGAGGACCCGGAACATTGGAAAGCAGTAGGATATCTTCACGATTTTGATTATGAAAAGTATCCGGAGGAGCATCTTCAGCATACGGAAAAAGAGCTCCTGGCTTTAGGCGTTTCCGAGGAAGATGTACGGGCCATCATGAGTCATGGCTATGAGATCTGTTCCGATGTGAAGCCTGAGACGAATATGGAAAAGAGTCTGTTTGCCGTAGATGAGCTTACCGGGATCATCCAGGCTTGTGCCAGAATGCGGCCCAACGGGATAAGTGACTTGGAAATAAAAAGTTTTATGAAGAAATTCAAGGATAAAAGGTTCGCTGCCAAATGCGACCGCGATACTATCAGGAAAGGCTGTGAAATGCTGGGCATGGAAGTATCAGAAGTGGCGGAGATCTGCATAAACGGCATGCGGCCCCATGCAGAGGAAATAGGACTTCAGGGAACAGCCTGAGGGAAGATACCTCTAAGAATATTAAAGACGATCTGTGAGGTAAACATGAGACAGGACAATATTTCCATGCTCCAGGATACATTGGCGGTCCTGGAACAGGGATATTATGTAAAAGACGGAAAAAGAGTCCATCTAAAGCTGACCAGAGATCAGATGGAAGAGGCCCTGGTGTTCCTCCCTGAAGATATAAAGAGGGTCAGCAAAAATAAGGATTTTGAGCATATTCATGTGATAGGCCGGTGCGGCTACGACTGTGAAAACATGGATTCTTTCAGCCTTGCCAGAAAACGTACGGCAATGCTTCAGGATCCAGATAAGGATGAGCGGGTTTTAGTGCTGAATCTGGCAAATCCTGTAAATAAAGGCGGCGGTGTCAGGAGAGGTGCCAAGGCCCAGGAAGAGGACCTATGCAGGAAGAGCTCTCTGCTTATATCACTGGAGGGACCAAAGGCCGCCTCATATTATGAATATAATCGTTCTTTGAATACATTCATGGGATCTGACGCGGTGATGATCCATCCACAGGTGGAGATCATCAAGGACGAGAACGGAGAACTCCTGGAGGAAACCGTTCTCACTGCCGTTATGACCTGTGCCGCCCCGATGCTTCGCAATGGCATGGAAGGACTGACACAGAACCAGTATGAAACGATGGTTTATGACCGCATCACAGGCATGCTGAAAGTGGCGGCATACCTGGGTTATAAGCATCTGGTCCTGGGAGCTTTTGGCTGTGGTGCTTTCGGGAACGATGCCCGGACAGTCTCTGATCTTTTCTATAAGGCACTGAAGGAATTTGATTATGACGGTATGAAAGAAAGTGACATGTTCCGAAGGATCGACTTCGCAGTCCTGGACCATACCTTCGACCAGTATAATTTTAAAGAGTTTTCCCGGAATTTCGCACATTTTTACCGGGATAAAGACCAGAAAGAATATGACGGTGCACTTCAGAGCATAAAGGAGACGGAGATCCATCTGGATGCCATAAGAGGATGCATTTACGGCGGAGCTGTGGGAGATGCACTGGGGTATCCTGTGGAATTCCTGGATGAAGAAGGAATCTTTTCTATGTTTGGGTCAAAGGGGATTACCGCCTTCGAAAAGGACTCGGAAACAGGGAAAGCCCTTATTTCCGATGATACTCAGATGAGCCTGTTTACGGCAAACGGCCTTCTGGTGGGCGATACCCGGGGCGCCATGCGCGGCATCCAGGGTAAGCCGAGGGCATATGTCGTCAAGGCTTATAAGGACTGGTTTAAAACGCAGCAGTCTTCTTTTTCAGAAGTCAACCGGCATGACCGTTATACTGATGCCGGCGGCTATTCCTGGCTTCTGGATGTGCCGGAACTGTATTCCAGACGTGCACCGGGAAATACCTGTATTTCTGCCCTTCGGGAAGGAACAGAATACGATGATTATGTAGAGGCAAAACGGAATAACAGCAAAGGCTGCGGCGGGATCATGCGGGTGGCCCCCCTTGCGGCAGATCATAAGAAGTATGACATTGAAACGCTGGACATGGAAGGCGCCCAGCTTGCCGCGATCACCCATGGAAATTCCCTGGGATATATGCCGGCAGCCGTCCTCACCCACATCCTTAACCGCATCGTTTTTCCTCCAGAAGGGAAGATCATGTCCCTGAAAGAGATCGTGACAGAGGCAGAGGATATTGCAGCGAAGATCTTTGCCGGAGATAAGCATCTTCCGGAACTCATGGCGGTCATTGACTGTGCGGTGGACCTCTCTGAAAATGATCAGAGCGATCTTGACAATATCCATCAGTTAGGTGAGGGTTGGGTCGCAGAAGAGACCCTTGGCATTTCCCTGTATTGTGCGCTTCGTCATCAGGATGATTTCTCTGCCGGAATCATTGCCGCTGTCAATCACAAGGGTGACAGTGATTCTACCGGCGCTGTGACTGGGAATATTCTGGGAGCCCTCTTAGGATATGGGGCCATTGACGAGCAGTGGAAAAAAGATCTGGAACTCTCTGATGTGATCCTTGAAATCGCAGATGACCTTTGCCATGGATGCCAGATGAGTGAGTATAGTGCTTACAGAGATCCGCAATGGGAGGCAAAGTACATACACATGCACCGGCCAGAATCTATTTAAGGAGGATCGTTTATGGAACTGATCAGAATAAACCTTAGTGATTACGCAACATTGACCGCGTATCTTCATGAGACCAGCCCGGAAATGGCCAATATAAAGGTTTTCCCCGCCATGCTGGTACTGCCGGGCGGCGGTTTCAGGTTCTGTTCAGACCGTGAGGCTGAACCAGTGGCTATGGCTTATTTTGCGGAGGGTTATCAGGCCTTCGTGCTGGATTATACCACCATAACAAAAAAGCCGGATGCGCTGATCGATGACCCGGTGAAGGATGCAGAAATGGCACTGAAACATATCCGTGCCCATGCTGCTGATTACCGGGTGGATGCAAAGAAAGTGGCCATGATCGGTTTTTCCGGCGGAGGTCATCTGGCGGCAGCAGAAGTGACTCATTCAGAAGAGAAGCCAGACGTGCTGCTGTTAGGCTATCCGGGCATCGTACACAGTGACTTAAGGGCGTTAGATTGTCCGGATATCCCGGAATCTGTGGATAGTACCACGCCGCCGTCCTTTATCTTTGGGACACGGGACGATACGGTGGTGCCGCCGGTGCATCTTTTAACTTTTGCAGAGGCTCTTAACCGGGCCGGCGTGGATTTTGAGCTTCATATTTTCCGAAGTGGTGTGCATGGTCTTTCCATCGCGAAAAGCCTTACCTCTAACGGCAGTGCATCAAACATTAATCCGGTCTTCGGCGAATGGTTCCCCATGAGTGTCCGCTGGCTGAATGAAAAGTTGGGTGATTTTACCATCTATGGCGTCAATGACGGACGTTACGGCAGGTTCAGCATCGATAAAGCATTGGGTGATATCCTGGAAAATGAAACAGCATCCCAGATCCTTCAGGAGATCATGCCGGCTTTGACCGAAACCGCTGAAAAGAACCCCATGCTGAAAAGCATTTCTATCCGCCAGCTGTCCGGAATGCTTCCCGGGATGGACGGAGAAACATTGGAAAAACTGGATAAACAGCTATTGGCGCTGGGATAAGAGGCTGAAAGACACAATAAAGTTAAGGAGGAAGGCAAATGAACGTTTATGAAAACCAGGTGCTTTATTCATCGATCCTCTCTTTTGATCCGGTGATCAGAAGACATGAGATCCATCCTGCCGGCATGCCGCAGGATCCGCGTAAGGGAAATCCGAATATGAGCCCGGTGATAGAGGCTTATCCTGGCTATGAGGTATTTGAAGACGGCTCCATGGAGATCAGATATTTCGCGCCAAATGCCAGGGATGTGCGGATAAAGAATTTCTCAGTCAGCAGCACGGAAGATATCGTGTTTGAAAAACGTGATGATGGATATTTCGTGGCCAAACTTACGGATGTGCCTGTGGGATATTACTGGTTCAGGCTGCTGGTGGATGGTAATGAGACGATTTCCCCGGACCTGCCCATCAGCTACACCAACGGTTACTGCAATTTCGTGGATATGGTGGATGCCTCAAGTGAATATTACCTGCTGAAAGATGTGCCCCACGGTGCGATCACCCAGGAATATTACAAGTCCGAGATCGCCGGCCGTACACGTACCTGCTGGGTGTACACGCCCCCTTCATACGGCGAAGATCCTGAAAGACGTTATCCTGTCCTGTACATCCATCACGGCGGCGGCAGTGAGGCCACCTGCTGGTTCTGGCAGGCCAGAATGAATCTTATCCTGGACAATATGATATCAGAGAGGCAATGTAAAGAGATGATCGTGGTGGCTAACTGGGGTTATGCTTATAAAGAGATCGGCCATAACCAGTTTACGCCCGTTAATGCGGCTGAAGTCATCTCAAAAGAGTGCGTGCCATTCATTGACAAAAAGTATCGTACCATTGCCGACAGACGCAGCCGGGCAGCGGCAGGCCTGTCCTATGGCGGCGGCCTCTCCCGCCAGATGGTCCACGACTATCCCGAGATTTTTGCTAATCTGGGGCAGTTCAGTTCCGGCGCGGGCTTTGAGATCAAGGCCGAGACCCAGGGCAGAAGCTATGATTACAGTGATCTGTTCCGTACACCTGAACATTTTAATGAGCTCTTTGATGTGACTTTTGTGATGGTGGGCCGGCAGGATATGCGCATAGAGTATACGAAGCCGCAGGTACTGGAGCTTATCGAAAAAGGATACAATATTGTCTACAAAGACTATCCCGGCGGACATGAGTTCAAGGTATGGCGTGCGGCCTTGCTGGATTTTCTGCCGCTTTTGTGGAAATGAGCATGATACTGACCTAAGCACGGGTAAAACGAAGATGCTTCTTCAAACCGCTGATTTTATTGAATCAGCGGTTTTTTTGTGTTATGATTAATATAAGAAAATCCAGATGTCCGATGCATTAATAGAGAGGTTTTACAAGTATGACAGTTTATGAAAGACTTGCTGAATCTGGCAATGAAAAATACAGAGATTTTCAAAGCAATCTCGTTCCCAATATCCCGAAGGAAACTATATTGGGCGTCAAGACTCCTGATATGCGGAAGATCGCGAAAGAGATAAAAGGGACAGAGGAGGCCGAAGAGTTTCTTACACAGCTTCCGCACAAATATTACGAAGAGAACCTGGTCCATTTCTTCCTGATCGCCATGATCAAGGATTTTGATGAATGTGTAAAGGCGGTGGAGACTTTTCTTCCCTATGTGGACTGCTGGCCGGTATGCGACCAGTCAAGTCCGAAGGTCTTTACAAAGAACCATGAAAAGCTTCTTCCGCTGATCCGGAAATGGATGGGTTCGGAGCATGTGTATACGGTCAGGTTCGGGATTCGGATGCTGATGAATGAATTCCTGGGAGATGATTTCCGGCCGGAATTCCTTGAATGGGTGGCGGAAGTAAAAGGCGAGGATTATTATATTAAGATGATGGTGGCCTGGTATTTTGCTACCGCGCTGGCAAAGAAGTACGACGAGAGCATCGTCTATATGGAAGAGCGCAGGCTTGAACCATGGACCCACAAAAAGGCGATACAGAAAGCCATCGAGAGCTTCCGTGTCTCCGATGAACATAAGGTATATTTAAAGACGCTCCGGTAGGAGGTCAGTGGGGTCACAAAAATGAGTAATAAAAAAAGAATCAGCATTGTCAGTACATTGCATTATATTCGTCTGGCCTACCGGACAGTGCTGTTTATACTGCTCTTGATCAGCTATATCCGTTTCAAACTGTTCAGCGAGGCAACGGTTATCGAAAGAGTGGAAAAGGTCCCGGTCATAATCTTCATTACCTGTGCAGTCTTCACTATAGAAATGATCATGCGGTTTTTTCCGTCTAAATATGAGAGTCCGGGATGCCAGAAACAGTTTGCGCGCAACTACAGAAAATCCGGCAGAACTGAAATATCCATTCCTGATAATAATGCTGCCGTGCTGGTGGCGCTTATCTGGATCGTTTTTAACGGGATCTTCGGTGCATTACATATGACGGGGATTCTGGACGATGGGATCATGATCCTGCTGTGCAGTGCGTATTCTATCTGTGATATCATCTGTATCCTGTTTTTCTGTCCATTCCAGACGTGGTTCATGAAAAACAAATGCTGCAGCACCTGCAGGATCTACAACTGGGATTATGCCATGATGTTTACGCCTCTGTTCTTTGTGAGAAAAAGCTATACCTGGGGCTTGCTGGTATTATCTGTGGCATTGCTGATCCGCTGGGAAATAACTTTTTATCTGCATCCTGAACGGTTTTCAGAGAATACAAATGATTATCTGCAGTGCAAAAACTGTACAGAAAAACTGTGCGCCCATAAGAAACAGCTGACTTCATTATGGAAACAGATCGAGGAATACTCCTCTAAACGCATCAGGCGGCTGAGGAAATAACAACATCGGACATAGAACTAAAAGGGAACTGTGTAAAGAATATTGAAGATCACAGAATCAGGCTGTCCTGCATGGATGCCTGAAGGGCCCGACAGATAGGAGCGGCACATGTATCCCCCTATACACCAAAAGCCGCCGGAAACATACTCTTTCGACCGGCTGCAAATGCTTTGGGAACGCTATCCACAGCATCATGAAATGAAAACTTTTGCCACACTGGAGGAGCTGCTCCTGGAACATGGATCCTGGCTGGAAGATTTCGAGGATGTCCGTGAAGAATATGAGGCTCATCAGTATGATCGGTTCCTGGTGCAGCTCTCCTGGGATGATCTCCCTTACCGGATGGCTGCAAAAGAGCGGATCGAGCGGACCGTAGTTCCACCATCGAACGTTTATGTAAGCGAATTTATGTCGCAGTTTTCCGGCATCGATACGGATCACAAAGCCTGTTTCTTATTTCCGGAGAGTTTTGTTTCACAGTTTTTCGTGATCATGGAAGTGTGCAGAAAAGCAGAAGAATTGCGTCCGGTCAAAAGTCTCTTCCCGGATGAGGAGAAGATCCATTATCTGGCAGTGTTTGACAAACAGGACATGGACAGTGTGCTTCTCATGTTCCATCTGCTTTACACTAATATATCAGAAGACCTGTTCGGGGGATATTCGCTGTATGATTATCCTTTTACCTGGTACCAGACCCATCTTTGGGAGGACAATGTAGTCCTCAGGTCTCCTTATCTTCCTGACAGGCTTGCCCGTTATCAGGGAAATATCCCGTTCTGTTATAATCCGGCGAAAACGGTATATGTGAGACGGAACATCGGCCATATCCTGGAATGCGGATATTTTTCCTCTGAGCTGGAGTTTTTCTTAAGCCTCACGAAAACCATCATGCCCTTCTTTCAATGGCTGTATACAGATATCCTGCTGTACGAAGAGCGTGACGGTATGAAGACGGACTGGCGCCTTCAGCGTACAAAGATCAGGACAGACCTGACGGCAGAGGGGATCATCAAGCCCAAGTGGAAGCATGAATTATCCTTGTTCCACGCGGTCAGGCAAAGATATCCGGATACCCTTTACCAATATCGTCCGGAATGGCTGGGACGGCAGAGTCTGGATCTTTATATCCCGACATTGAAAACAGCCATCGAATATCAAGGGATCCAGCATTATTACCCCGTAGATTTTTATGGCGGCACAGAAGCTCTTGAGCAGCGAAAAGAGCTGGACCGGCAGAAAAGACAGCTCTGTGAAGAAAACGGAGTGAGACTTATCGAATGGCCCTATGATCTGGAACCGACAGACATGAATGTGATAAAATTTCCGTCCTTAATGATCGATCAGACACAGCAGGGTCCCGCTGACGCCGAAGACCCAGTGCACGATCCAGACGCCTAAGATGTTCTGCTGTTTTTCGTAAAGAATACCCTCAAGTCCCGCCAGTATCGCGGCGCCGGCCATGAACAGGAAGCCGAAATGGATGTGCAGCGCGGCAAAGATCAGGGACGAGAGGAGGATGGCCAGCACTGCCGGGCGTTTTCCTACGGTAATACGCTTAAGATTTCCCTGTATGACACTGCGGGCCAGAAATTCCTGGATTCCCGCAGTGATGATGTATTGGAGCTGCCGCAAGCCGAAACGGCTGATGTCGAGGAAGGGCGCTTCCGGTTCGAAACAGGTGGGGTCGAACTGCCGGCATACAGCTTTGAGTGCGCAAAGAAATCCAAAAGCACACATAGCGACGATCAGTGCTGTCCGGACAGTTTTCCAAGGGTCACGGGCCGTAACGCCCAGATCCCGCCAGGAGAAACTTGTGCGGACCAGGATGAATACCATCATGATAATACCCAGGATCTCTACACCATGGGTCATATAATCCGCGGGGAAAGGATGGCCCAGGAATTCCCAGAGGGCATAAAACAGGATCCAGCCGCAGAAAGCGAAAAGGAAGATAGTGAAGGTGTGGGACGAATCATTGAACTTCTGCGTCATCTCCTCGGCCACGGTCTCGTCGCTCAGGGTGATGACGAGCTGCATGCCTTCTGTATCCTCAAGAAAAGAACTGGATAAGACAAAGACATACTTCTTTCCGGAAGGGGCCATATAAGGGACCTTCCGGACGGTCGTCTTGTCTTTATCGTACAGGGCGGCAAAGATAGCATTATTAAATTCGTCATTGTACTCGTTTTCCGTAAGCAGGGAGAAACGGGTGCCGGCCTCACGGTAGCCCTCGTCCACCTCCAGCATACGGGAGGCAGGACCATTGACATAGACGATATTACTTTTATTGTCGAGCACCAGGACGGCATCGTACATATCCCGCAGGACCCGTTCTGCAAAAGCGTGCTGAACCTGTTCCATAAAAAAGCTCCTTAGTGTTTCATTGAAGTGGGCCTATACAAATCTATGCTTATATCTTATATTAAGTGATCAGGTTAGTCAACAGTCACTAAAGAGACCTTTGCTGATCTCTGATTTTTATTGAAACCGTAGTGTTTTTATGATATATCTCGGAAAGTGACCTGGAGTTTTCCGAATGGTATAAAAAGCATGATAAGGAGGGACGATATGCAGACGACTTCTCTTGGTATAGCCAATTATTGTGTAAAATGTAATGCTAACTGCAGGTACTGTCTTCTGGCTTCCCGGCATCAGACTTCCGGCGTAGATTACACAAGAGCCAAGGTGTTTTTTGAGCGGATCTTTGAGGAAGCGAAAACAAAACTTCCGGACATCCGGTGCTATTTTTACATTGGCTATTGTATGGATACGCCTGAACTTCAGGATTTCATAGGGTTTTCAAGAAAGACCGGCTCTCCGGGCGGAAATTTTCTCCAGATGAACGGATTTGCTGAAAGAAGCAAAGAAGAGACAGAGAAACTGATCCGGGGGATCAAAGATGCAGGTGTTCAGATGATCGACCTGACGTTTTATGGAACAGAAAGTTATCATGATAGGTTTGCCGGAAGAAAGGGCGATTTCCGGATACTTCTCTCCATGCTTCGGGCGGCGGTGCAGGCAGAGCTTGAGGTAAATGTCAGTCTTCCCCTGATCCGCGAAAATAAAGACCAGACGGATGAACTGATACAGTTCTTAAAAGCTCAGGGCGCATCGAGATTCTATGCCTTTCTGCCCCACAGCAAGGGAAGAGGGCGCTCTATCATGGACCAGAGGCTTGTAAAGCAGGAGTTTGACAGCTTAAGCGACGAAGTTAAAGCCTCTTTTACGAAAACAGAGACCCGGACAGAAGCAGAATGGCTGGAAAAGAGAGCCTTCCCTGAATTTAAGAACCGGGACCTGATCCTGGTATTGAACCCACAGGAAATGTCCCGGTTTGAAAAGATGAGCTGCGAAGAGATCCTGGGGTATCTGGAAAATCTGGATGACCGTTTCCTTCAGGCCATGCCTTCAGCAGGAGCCCTGGCCGAAAGATATGGAGATCCGGAAAACCAGCAGCTGTTCAGGTTCCGTGACCTGCTGCTTAAATGGCAGCAGCAGTATATAGACGAAGCAAAAGGCGCAATATACGATATGCATGACGAGAGTCATCACTTCAGTGTTCATTTATGATACGATCAGGTACAGATCATCATATTTGTGTGGAAATAAAAAAGGAAACAGGCTTTTTACCCGGGAATAGAAAGGAGCGAAAGAGATGGCTATGACAAAAGAAGAATTGATGGATCTGATCAACAGATCATTATTTGCTACGGTAGGATATAATGATGAGCAGGGAAGACCTAATATGCGGCGCGTGTTCTGCACCTGGCATAAAGGCCTGGGAAGCCATCTGATTTCGACAAATACAAGCTCTGCACACATTAAATCTTTCCTGCATGATGACAAAGCCTGTCTGTATTTTTCGGACGATATCAAATTCGAAGGCCTTTGCCTGTATGGAAAAGTTGTGGTTC
>CACZSO010000152.1 GCA_902783795.1 uncultured Eubacteriales bacterium | reverse complement strand
GAAACAGTGAAGATCGCGTCTCCGGAAGAAGCTGTCAGAGTTTACGAGGATATGTATGGAAAGGGAGGCATGCTTAAAAAGACTACGTTGAGATTTATAGAGTTGGATTATGCTGTGCTGGAAAGAGATAAAGAACTGAAAGCGGTTCCGGTATGGTTACTGAATACAGTTACAGAAACAGATGAAACGAATGGTTATGTCCAGTATGACACAACAGCCATAGATGCAGAAACACTTCAGATCCTGACACAGTAGATGAAGGAGCAGCCTTATGAAAAACTGTTTAAAGATACAGCTTAGGAGAGCATTGGCGCCAAAGTTTCTATTCATCGTCTTGCTAATAGTTATCATAGAGATCATGGGTAATTCTATTGATATAAAGAACGGTGCCTTTGGGATGGTGGTGAACGGGACAGGTATGGGATACCTGACTGCATTGATTTTGCCGGCTGTAGTATTTTCTGATTCTCTTGCCAGTGAATGGGAAAATCAGGCAGTTAAATATTGGGTCATCCGGAGCGGAATACGAAAGTATGCTCTTTCAAAAATGACAGCAGCCGGAGCGGCCGGCTTTGCCTGTCTTTTTCTGGCTTTTGGTATCATGATTCTAATAGGCGGATTATTCGGCCCCTGGTACACTGCAGGCCTTGGCGGATCTGTCCCGTATGCAAAACTCCTGGAGGAGGGACGTATTTTTCAAGGATACTTAATGATCTTGCTGGATAAGGGGCTGTCCGGAGCAGTAACGGCGGTCCTGGGCATGGCAGCCTCTACGTATATAACAAATTCTTTCTGCGCTGTTTCTGCTCCGCTGGTCATAGTATTGACGGCATCCCGGCTGGCAGAATTCTTCCATATTCCTTATGCATGGGAACCGGTCAGTTTCTTTTTAAGTCTCCATCCTCAGGAACCTGTTCCTGCTCCTGTGGTGACGCTGCTGATCAAAGCAGGAATCTCTCTTATGCTGCTGCTGATCCTGACAGTTATAGCAGTACATCAGATGGAAAGGAGGATCGAGGATGTCTGAGATAAAAACAGTCGGAAAAAGTATGCGGGTTCTCTTATCAGGGTTTTGGGGCAGTAAAAAAAGTCTCATGATCCTCGTTCTGAGTCTGGTGTTCGGTATCTATGCATACCTCCCCGTGACGCGTATCGCCTTGTATTATAATAGCACTTTTCCTCCTTGTGCTTTTGCCTTTTACCTGAAGCACTATATGATGAGTCTTTTCCAGGGAGGCCTCATGGTTCTTCTGTTCTCTGATGTGCTGGCCATAGATGAATTTACTTATTGGCATCTGATCCGGGCAGGAAGACGGGGTTTTATTTTAGGACAATGTGCCTTCATTCTGCTGGTGTCCTTTATTTATACGCTCTTTCTATACTTAGTATCTTTACTTTTAACATTTCCTGTATTACATGGGTTTAGTGACTGGGGCAGTTTTTGCTGGCAGATGACACAGAATTCTATGCAGATGGCACAGAATGCGGGGATAAGCGGACTAAGCTTTGGCTTTAACATAACGGTCATAAATCATCTGTCTCCCATGTCAGCTTTATTATACAGCATTCTGTTTTTATGGCTCACGACATCGTTTGCAGGAGCGGTTGTTTTAACCTTTACAATCTGGATCCATCGGAAAGCAGGTTTAATAGCGGGCGGTATCCTGACATTTATGACGCTCTTTGTCTTATTTGCAGGGATCAGGGTTTTTGGGTCCCGTATCCGATGGTTCTCTCCTCTTTCCTGGAGTTCCATTGCTTCGCTGGACTGGGAAATGACAGGGCAGGCACCTTCGCCGACAGGCGCCCTTATCATTCTA
The DNA here is from genome assembly GCA_902783795.1 of uncultured Eubacteriales bacterium. Taxonomy (GTDB): domain Bacteria; phylum Bacillota; class Clostridia; order Lachnospirales; family Lachnospiraceae; genus UBA1267. Next base: position 1,809 of record CACZSO010000152.1, on the reverse strand, counting down.
ATATCGGGAATCCTTATCATGTTTATCTTATCGGGTATACGTTTCTTAAGAAAGGATCTGGAGTAAAAATGGCTTACATAGAGATAAAGGAACTGACGAAAAACTTTGGAGAGATGACAGCTTTGGATCATGTATCTCTTGAATTTGAACAGGGAAGGATTCATGGCATCATAGGCCGGAACGGTTCCGGAAAGACAGTGATGCTGAAGATCTTATGCGGCTTTATGAAGCCATCCTCCGGAGAAGTTTTAATCAATGGACAGACAGTAGTTCCGGGGCAGAAACAGGATATGGGCATTATTATAGAAGTTCCGGGATTTATCGACCATAAAAGCGGGCTTAAGAACCTGGAATATTTGTATGGTCTGAACCATAAGGCAGATAAAGAAAAACAGAAAGAGGTCATGAAGACAGTAGGATTGGATCCGGATAATAAGAAGTCTGTGGGGAAGTATTCTCTGGGGATGCGGCAGCGCCTGGCCATAGCACAGGCCATCATGGAGGACCCGCCCTTACTTCTTCTGGATGAGCCCATGAACGGCCTGGACAATGAGGGCGTAGCGGAGATCAGAGAAGTGCTGAAGACACTTCGGGAAGAAGGCAAAACCATCCTGTTAGCCAGCCACAGCCGGGAAGATATTGCGGTACTGTGTGATACAGTGACAGAACTGGATCACGGAAAAGTGATCAGCAGGACAGAAAAGTAAAAAAGAATACATATTAAGAGTGCTTCCGGTTTGTCGTAAAGATAAGGCCGGAAGCTCTTTTTATATATGAGGGCGAGATCGCGGCGGATGTATTACCTGGAAGAGGTTTTATGCGTCCACCCGGGGAAACGGCCTGTATACATCAGATCACTCTTCCTGATAAATGAGGACTGTCAGTATTTTTTTATTAGGCTTGCGGTTAGATGGGTTTTAGAGTAAAATCCAGATTATAGAGTACAGACAGAAATAAGTAAAGGGAATACCATGGAACATCTTCGCTGTGTGGTGGAAAGAATTACCTATCAGAACGCAGAAAATGGGTATAGTGTCATTAAGTGCCGGGCCAGAGGTTTTCAGGACCTGGTTACGGTGGTAGGCGCTATGCCTGAAGTGCATGTTGGTGCGGTCCTGACAGTAGGCGGCAGCTGGAAGATCGATGCGAAATATGGAAGACAGTTCTCACTGGAAACCTATGAAGAAACATTGCCCGCCACAGTATACGGAATAGAAAAATATCTGGGCAGCGGCCTGATCAAGGGGATCGGCCCTAAGTTCGCGAAGCTGATCGTGAAGGAATTCGGCGAGGAGACACTGAATGTGATCGAGGAGGATCCGGACCTTCTGATCCGGGTGCCTGGGATCGGAAAGATCCGTGTGGAACGGGTCAAAAAGAGCTGGCAGGAGCAGAAGGAGATCAAGAACATCATGCTGTTCCTGCAGAGCCACGATGTTTCCACGGCGCATGCCACAAAGATCTTTAAAACATACGGAGACGAGAGCATCAGCGTGGTGAAGGAGAATCCGTACCGGCTGGCGGACGATATCTGGGGGATCGGTTTCAGGACGGCGGACACCATCGCAGAGAAGATGGGGTTCGAACATGAAAAATATGTGAGACTCAGGAGCGGACTTTTGTATACGCTGAACAGGTTATCGGATGAAGGGCATTGCTATGCGAAAAGAGAGCAGCTGATTACGGCGGGCGTGGAACTGCTGGAGGTGGTGGACAATGTGCTGTCCATGACGCTGGATGAGATGATCCGACAGAAGGATGTGACCGTGGAGGACATACCGGCAGAAAAGATGCCTGAAGAGAATCCTG
>CACZSO010000151.1 GCA_902783795.1 uncultured Eubacteriales bacterium | reverse complement strand
TCCCGCCGATGTCTGTGTCCTTAAGAGGAACTCATCTGTCAGATAGAAAGTATCCTGCATGTCACGGGCCGGATGGTCCTGGGGCGTATTCAGCGCCGTAAAGTTATAATAATCATTCTCGATCTCTGTGCCTTCGTAGATGTCGAAGCCCATGGCAGAAAAGATGTCGATGATCTCGTTCGTCACCTTCGTTATGGGATGCAGATTTCCCGTCTCCTGCTTTTTGGCCGGCAATGTCACATCGATCTTTTCCGTCTCGTAGCGGGCGTTCAGTTCCGCCTCTTTAAGCTTCCGGTCCAGTTCTTCGAACTGTTCAGATACCCAGTCTTTCAGGCGGTTCACTGCCTTTCCGTATTCTGCGCGGTCTTCTTTCGGCAGCTTTCCGGTCTCACGCATGAGCGTACCCACCAGGCCTGCTTTTCCGTCCATGATACTCTTCCGGTACTCATAGACGCCCCTGGAATCTTTAAGCTCATTCAGCTGATTCTTTATCTGCTCCCGGATCCCGGCTAGCTTCTGTTGTAATTCATTCATATCTGCCATGATAACTGCTCCTAAAGGATTTACTTATAAACTAAAGGATTATAACACATCCTGCACTCTTTTTCAATCATCCGCCTGGAGAAATTAAGTGGATGCTGACATAAACCTCACATCTCTCTTTCACTCATTTTTCTGTCACAGACCAGCCACTGCAGATGAGAAAGCAAGTGTGATGATGTCTTGAGAGAGATCATATATGCTGTTTGCACTCATTTTTCCTCATCAAGCAGATGATCCCAGACAAAAAAACATGTGTAAATGTTCATCCACAAAGGATACACATGTTTATAATGCTTATCCGCTAGAAGCAGACAGATGAAGGCCGTAAAAAAAGCATGTGTAAACATTCCTGTAAGATGAATACACATGCTTTCTGAAAGAGATAACCTGTATACAGACAGAAGCGAACCTCGGCATTAACCGAGATCCGCGTCCGCACACTTATTTTTTTAATACGCCCAGCTTCCCACCGGGGGTTCGTCGTCGGGGCCTTCGGTCTTTTCTCTCCAGGGGCCGCCGCTTCTTGCGGGCATGTTCTCCAGGAAGTAAGCCAGGGCTTCGTTGTCGAAATTCACCCTCGCTTCCGTCTTTTCATCAAAGAACATGGTGTATACATCGTCCTTTGTAGAAGGCTTCCACTCGGGCAGATCCGCATGGTTCGGATCACCAGTGCGGGCAAAGGAAAGCACCGCGCCGCAGAATTCCCGCTCCAGCCGTTCCCGGTAAGAAATGCTGTAACAATACGGCAGGATCTCTGAGTTGTGGAAGGCAAAGCCGATGTCAGAGCAGTGCCAGGCACTCTTTCCATCTTCTATGTTAAAGACAGGGCCGAACTGGTAGCGCCAGACCGGGGCCGTCCCTTCCGATTTTTCACGCACGAACCGGTCCGAATCTTTCGTAAACACCATATCCATGCACTTCGCAAAGATCACCGGGCGGCCAGGGTAGGCTTTTTTGTAAAGCTCCGCCATAGTCCGCGCCTTTTCTTCATCCCCGAAGAATTCCGCCAGCTTTCCGATCTGCTCTTCTTCTGAAAGCTGCATTCTCCCCGGCGTAGTCTCCGGCAAAGCGATATCAGAGGCGCAGGTCCCCACGATGGTGGGAATGGTCAGGAAATGCTCCCGGAAACCTACAGAGAAGGGATTCCCCACAAAATAGCCATTGGCCACCGGCTCCCAGGCATAATGTCTGCCTTCTTTGCGGAAATAGTCTGAAGCCCGGTTCACGGCCATGATATACAGCTGATAATTGAGCTTTTGCAGACCTTCGATGTCAGTGACTCCGGCGATCTCCATGACTTTCTTCGTGAACTCTTCTCCGGAGACCAGTCCCGGGGCATTCGTGGTATCCGCGGAAACCCCTGACATGATGATGCCCTTGTGGAACAGACCGTCCGCCGCCGGGATCTGTCCCAGGGCCCACACCTTATGGCCGCCGCCGGACTGCCCGAAGATGGTCACATTCTCCGGATCCCCGCCGAACACGGCAATATTATCGTGGACCCACTGCAGGGCGGCTACCAGATCGGCCATTCCCACGGTGCCGGAATATTTGAATTTTTCGCCAAAGGCTGAAACGTCCAGGAAGCCGAAGGCATTCAGCCGGTGGTTCACCGTTACTACCACTACATCGTCATTTTTCGCCAGGGAATCTCCGTCATAAGCGATCTGCTCGATGGCCGAGCCTGCGGAAAAACCGCCGCCGTGGAGCCACACCAGCACCGGACGCTTCTTATCATCCAACGCTGAAGTATACACGTTCAGATTCTGGCAGTGCTCATTCTCCGGCCAGAAACGGTGGGGTACACTGATCTCATCCGAAGGGGCCGGGCTGGAAAGCACCGGGCAGATATAGCCATAGGCATTCGCGTTTCTTATGCCCTCCCAGGGCCGCGGCTCCTGCGGCATCTCAAAGCGGCGCGAACGGGCATAGGGAACACCGAAAAAACGGTACACGCCCTGAAAATAATAACCCTTCAGACGTCCCTGTTTCACACTGACAATGGGCGCCTCATTCGAACAGATAAATTCCTGCATAATATCTCCTTTCTCTTATTATGCTCTGCCTGTAGGGACAGGCTGTTTTGATACTCTCCGGCCCGTGAAGACCGGTATGCTTCACAGTCAGCCGTTACGATCCCCCCACGAGCATATGGATCAGCCGGATCATGGTGGGGAAAAAGCTGATGACAAAGAACAGCCGGCAGGTCTGCATAACGGAAACTTTTAAGGGATTCACGCCCATATCTTCCGCCAGCAAGGCCATTTCCTGCAGGCCGCCCGGGGTCGATGAAAACATGCAGGTGGCGTAATCCAGTCCCGTCAGTTTGTGGATCAGCCAGCTGGTCAGGAACACAAAGGCCAATATTCCCACGATCATGATGAGGATAGGCACGATCAGTGCACCGATATTAGCCATGCTCTCCCGGGTCATATTCATGCCTATAAAGGCGCCGGCCACGATCTGCAGCCCGGTACGCACCTGTTTCGGGAAAACTGTCTTCCCTGCAGCCAGGGTAAAAATAGCGCCGCCTACCATGCCGCCTAAAATGGCCCCTGCCGTGACACCCAGCCGATAGAATAAATACCCGATCGCTGCTGCGGCCAGGATCAGCCCTGCAAACCTGACAGGAATAAAGGAGATCTCCTCCCCTTTTTCCTGAACTGCTGCTTCTTTTGTTTTATTTTCTGCTGTCTGCTTCTTCATTTTCATGCGGAACAGCGGCGGACAGAAAGAATAGATGATCAACAGACGGAACACCTGCAAGATCGCTACATAGGCAGTATTCGCGCCTAATTCCTGACTGATGAGCGCCATATCGGACACTCCGCCGGGGGTCGTGGCAAAAAGTGACGTGGCTATATCCAGGTCACTGGCGAGATAGATGGCGGAGCCGAAAGCCAGGTTCAAGACCACCATCATAACCAGCAGAATGATCACAGGAAGGATGATGGTTTTCAGTTCCTTCACGTCTTCCCTGCCTAATTTTCCGCCGATCATGGCGCCGGAGACCAGCTGCATGACGATCTTCAGATCCTTGTAGAAAAAACCTTTATCCGTCAGCAGATTGAAGGCGATGACCGCTGCCATGGAACCTACCATAGCCCCCGCCGGTACCTTCAGCTTAATAGCGATAAACGCCCCTAAACAGGCCACCGCCAATGTTATGAAAAAGAACAGCAGATTCATACAAAACCCCTACAATATGAAAGTATTCTCTCTTATTATCTATCATACCTAAAAAAGGCACATACGGCAAGTCTTATCTGTTTAATCTCGCGAATTCCCCTATCCCCATAGTTACTTTTAAGAAACACAGCACACCTGCTCACTCATTTCGTTTCAGCTTCCCTGGTAAACACAGCCCCAAACGACTGAATCATCATCTGGAGCTGTGTTTCTTACTTCTTTTCGCTTCCACTACGCCTTCCAATACGGCCCCATTCGCCTGAAT
>CACZSO010000150.1 GCA_902783795.1 uncultured Eubacteriales bacterium | reverse complement strand
CCGGAATAGCCGCCATAGGGATTTCCCTGCACATGGCCGATCAGGATAGGAAGGTCACAGTCAAACACATACTTATTCATGTACACAGGATCGCCCCGGTCCGTATAGCCCAGGTTCACCATGTGTTCTTTATCTTCGGAATCATGGCTGATGATCTGGCCGGTCTCCCAGAATTCATTAAACAGCTCCGGCCCGAAGATTGCCTTCGCATCCGCTTCCGTGGAACGGGGATGAAGGCCGTTGGAGATGATGAAAAGAATGTCCTTTTTCTCCACACCGGCCGCATACAGCTCTTCCAGGATGATGCTGATGCCCAGTTTCCGGTGGCTGGTCTTCTGTTCACCGCCTTTGACCCGGTCTGGTACCACGAAGACGACTGTACTTCCTTTATGCGCCAATTCACTTAAGGGCGGCATGCCAATGGGATTGTGAAGGGATTTCAGATAAGCGTCCCTTAATTTATCTTCCGGGATGCAGGGAGGATCCTTCACCGTTTCCCCGGGAATAAATACATCTGTACTGTCCGGCAGTTCCGCTGCCATCAAACCCTGTCCATATTCAAATTCCAGTCTCATTTTACACATCCTTTCAGATAAAGATCTACGATCTCCAGATATTCTTCCGGATAGAATCCTATCTCACCTGTAAATCTTGTGAGGGCAATGAGTCCGCCGTCTATTTCCGGGATCGAGGCCAGCATGGCGGCATTGTCCTGTTTCAGTCCGCCGCCATAGACCACATCCATACCGCCGGTGATGTCTTTCACCAGCCGGGCGATCTCTGTGATATATTCTTTTCCTGCCGGTGTCTTCCCGGGTCCTATGGACCATACCGGTTCATAACCGATAACGATCCCGGACTTGTCTGTGTCCTTAAGACCGATCTCCAGCTGCTTTCTCAGAACATTCTCTTTATCCGGAAGTTCCTCTTCCTTTTCTCCGATGCAGTATAAAACTTTCAGTCCTCTTTCCTGAGCCCGGAGTATTTCCTGGTTCAGCAGCCGGTTCACCGCGTCAGGATCATTCACGCCGGCCTCCATAAGAATGCCGGCTTTATCGTTCCTTTCCTCACAGTGGCCTATCAAGACCTGCTCCACACCGGCTGCTTTCATGGAAGAGGCAGACCGATTCGCCGTAAAAGCGCCGAAATTGCCCCCCACGGCCGTATCCAGCCGGTAAATGCTCTGACACCCGACCTTTATGGGACTCCCCGGAATCAGGGCATTTTTCGCATTTAACAGGTGGAGTTCAGGAAAGAACATTACAAATTCCGCAGCTTCTGCGTACGGCCTTACTCCCTCCTGGGTGCCTTTTACGATCCGCTCTGCCCATCTGTCCACCGGTGCCAGCCGGTTCACACCGCCATACTCCACCGGGACATCGAAGCGTTTCAGATTCAGATATAAATGCTTCATCAGGTATCATCCCTCCTTTAAGATGATGTTATTTGAATAGTCTTGTATATATCATACAACATCATCAGAAGAAATAACAGTTTTTTGTGAGAATTTTTATATTTTTTCACTTATGACTGTAAGAATGCAAAAGATTATATCTCAGGCAGACATAAATGCCGGACAGCCTTATTTGTATACAATATCACTCTGATCACTTTCCTTATACAGTCTGGCATGGAATTTCGGACAGTACAGTCTGATCCAAACCTTGAAAAGTCCATCCAAGGAATCCGCCTCCACTTTAATTCCCTCTTCTGTATTTCCGGATCCCGGTGAGGCCGGATCTTCATTCAGCCGGAAGACCCCCTACTGCATCTCTCCAGAGAGTATCGGGCCCGTATTCTCTGGCCTGTCATTTCATTCAGATCTATAACTATTTGCCTGTCAATTATGTATACTTCAGGACAAACAACTTTATCAGTTCCCGCCAACCTCTCATCCATTTCTCAGCCTATAAAAGGATTTTTATGTAATATTTTGTTATAGGGTACTAAACTGTCATTTTTGTTAGTTTGGTATGCCTCATGCGTAAGGTAAACTTTTGTGATGGGATACCAAATCCCCGGCTGCATTACATTAGTACGCTTCCTCAGTGCTCATGCTTTAAATTGAGGATACCAATATAGCCGCAAAACTTTTTTGGTACCACATATTAGGAAATACTGGCTTTGTGATATGGTACCAGAACGTCATATTTATTTAATTGGTATGCTTCATGCTTAAGCAGAGCTTTTGTAATGGGATATCAAATCCTCAGCCTTATCACATTAGTACGCTTCCTCAGTGCTCATGCTTTAAATTGAGGATACCAAACCAGCCGCACAACTTTTTTGGTACCATATTTTTAAAATATAGGCTTTGTGATAAGGTACCAGACCGTCTTATTTATTAGCTTGGTATGCCTCAAACATAATATAGATTTCATTATACCCTCATTACTTCAAATTGAATATGAGAATATGTTGAATATGAGCATATGTTTTATGCTTTATGAATCTATGCGGATCCAGCCTGAAAGAAGAGCTTTTGAAACATGATTGCAGACTTATCCCGATAGACCGATATGTAGAGATAAAGTCTGAAGATGAGAAAATCCAGGTCGTTAGAGATGATGCCAGTGCTTTATCTTTCTATATGAGGGAGTTGCAGACCAGGTCAAGAGAACATAAAAAAGCCGCAAACCTTTGAAAATACTGGATTTTCTCAAGTTTACGGCTTTCTTTTCTGATGAAGCACGGGGGATTCGAACCCCCGACACCTTGATTAAAAGTCAAGTGCTCTACCGACTGAGCTAGTGCTCCATAACATGTGTAATGCCGGTTGGGACCGGCAGACTGGGCTAGTTGGATTTGAACCAACGATGCAGGAGTCAAAGTCCTGTGCCTTAACCGCTTGGCCATAGCCCAATGCGCAGGAATCCTGCAAGGGTGGATAGTGGGACTCGAACCCACGATCTCCAGAGCCACAATCTGGCGCGTTAACCAACTACGCTACACCCACCATGCTCCCTCTAGGGG
>CACZSO010000149.1 GCA_902783795.1 uncultured Eubacteriales bacterium | reverse complement strand
GCTGTGGTGCCGTCTTCCAGCTGCACTTCTGAGATCCAGACTGTTCCCGCCCGGTCGACATAAGGATGCATATAATCGCCGAAGGAGGTCTGCTTATTCATGGGAATCGTGTATTTAGCCCATGATGTCGTCAATGAAACGCCGCGGTATGTAGAGGTGTCTTCCCATCCCCAGCGGAAATAAATACCGGTTCCTGATACAGAAGCTTTAGCATAAAAACTCAGGACCATGTTTTTATTGTCTCCGGTGTATCCCTTCTCCGTAGAAGAACGGGTCAGCGTGGCGAGCGCCAGATCCTTGCCCAGGGCACCGGCCGATGTATTGACGATCTTCAGGGAATTATACCCATTGTGCTTATTCGAAGAATCCACGGAAAGCGTCGTAACAGAAGTATCCCGGCTGTACCAGTGTTCTGAATCCAGTGATTCGAAGGCGGTGCCCGGCAGATAGTTCTTTCCGCTGTAGTTCTTATTAACTCTTAAAGTATAAGTATTAGCTGTCCAATGTGCATATACCGTGAGACTGGCGGTCACTTTTGTAGAAGAAGTGACTTGTGTTCCTGCTTTAGCTGAAGTATACCAGCCGGCAAAGGTATAACCGGTCCTGGTGGGGTTGGCAGGAAGATTAAAAGTACTTCCTTTTGAACATTTTGTATCTTTGGGAAGATTATTCTCCGGTACAAAAGCCGTGGCACTCGTTCCATCTTCCAGCTGCATCTCAGAGATCCACACTGTCCCTGCCCGGTCAATATACGGATGGATGTAATGGTTCAGTGTCGTATTTTTGTCCATGCGGATAGTATATTTCTGCCAGCTGGTCGTGAAAGTAACATCACGATATCCCGTAGACTCAAAGCCCCAGCGGAAATACATTTTTGTCCCGGAGACAGAAGATTTTGCATAAAAGCTTAAAGTCATATATTTATCATCACCCACGAACCCGTCTGTGGTTCTCGGAGATGTCAATGTCTGGATAGCCAAGTCCTTCCCGCTTTCACCCGCGGAAGAATTCACGATCTTCAGAGAATTATAACCGTTATGTGTATTTGAAGAATCGATACTGATAGTTGACACTGAAGTGTCACGGCTTTGCCAGTACTCACTGTTCAGGGAAGTGAAATTCGTTCCATAAAGGTAGTTTTTCCCGCTGTAGTTATTATTTGTTCTCAGAACACAGGTAGCAGCCGTCGAATAATTTGGCCGTACAAAAACGATCTTAGAGGCGGCATTGCCAGATGAAGTCCTGTATGAATTATACTTCATATAAGTGACTTTGCTGCTGATGTTGCCCTGGATCGAATTCGTACTGTCTGTCATGATGCCCACATGGCACCAGCTGCTGCCGCTGTTATAAAACACCAGGTCCCCGCATTTGGGTGAAGTGACTTCGTAACCGCCGCCATCTTTGACTTTCGTCATCAGGCCGCCTACGCCGCCATATGTCGGAATAACAGATGTGGCTATGCCGGCCAGCCGTGCGCAGTCTCCTACGAAATCAGCACACCAGCCTTCCGTATAGCCCAGCTGAGACTGTGTCTTATTCTTCTGTGCCATACCCACGGCTACAATATCTTTTGCCTGATCGCCGGTAAGGGTATAACTCTTAGAAAAGTTATCTTTTTTGGATTGTGTCGCTTCTGCTTTCATGGGGAAGAATCCTAAAACCAGGATCGTAACCACGACAAGGCATACTACGTTTCTCCACGCCCTTTTCATTTCATGTTCTCCTTTTTAATGTGTTATCACTTTTTTCAACAGCGGCACAACATCCTTCTTTAGCCATCATGTCACTTATTCAGGCCGTCATTCTCTCCACACTAAAAACCTGCTATGCCGTGGTTTCAATAAAATGGGGCTATATTGATCACTCAAAAACAACCCCATTCACTCACAGCATTATAGCATAGATAACATGAAAATACTATAAACAAAAACAACTATTATTATAAATTTAAGCCGCCCTTTCCTTTATATTACACCTTTATGTCAAAACGCTCCACATCCATGCCGGATTCTTCTCCATGGATGGTATCCACATACACACCTCCGTTCGCAAGAATGGTCTTTTTACTGCCGGTATTCTCCTTCCGGCAGATAAGCCTGACGCTGGGAAGCCCGGCTTCTTTCGCTTTTCTAAGGAGCAGTCTCAGCTGCTCTTTTGCATATCCTTTGCGCTGTTCCGACGGCCTTACAGAATAGCCGATATGTGAGGAAAATTCAGGATCGTCGTCATCATATTTCAAGTCATGACGGAATATCGCGCATCCCACTAATCTTTGATCACTGGTACGAAAGGTCAGAAACCAGCTGATTTTTCCCGCCATCTCTTCCGTAAAGCGGAACCAGTCCATAATATCGTCATACGCTTCCAGATGATCCAGGCCGGGGATCCGGTCCTCCTCCAGGGTCACACGCATCCGGTCCTTGGGAAACTCCGCACAATAAGCCATGATCTCGTCTCTATATTCCGGAGACACCCTGCGTAGTTCCAGAAGATCTTCTGTAGATCCCGGTCTGTTTTCTGATGGATCATCCATTTCGAGATCCACCTGACTGATGGATACCGCCTGAAAAGTGTCCTTTTCTACCGCTTCATAGAGATCCCGTCCCATACGTTTTTCGAAAGCTTCTTTCAGGGCCAGGTTTGCATCCCATTTGGCCGGATCGTAGCTTCCGTACCGGTTTTTCACATCCGTCATCCGGTCAATGATATCCATCACATATCCGGGTCCGGCTATGGAATCGCAAAGCTGGATCAGACGGTCATAATCGTCAAATACTGCCTCTGAAAGCTTCTCCCGTAGAAGCTGCGTCTCCTCTTCTGTGGTATCAAAATTACCTACATAAGCATCCAGGTCTTTCCCGTTGAAAGAATGGGTCAGGCAGATACGGGCGCAGTCTTCATAACCCAGGGACATCATATAGGAATATCCATCGGAAACATGGCCCAGATGCCGTTTCCCGAATCTGCGGCCAATGTCATGCAGGAGACCCAGGATGTACGCTTTTTCCGCGTCCATCCCGGCGTAGCCGGCTATCTTTTCCGCACAATGGGCCGCAGTCAGGCTATGTTCTGTCCATGGCCCCGGATTGCGCTCTCCCGCTTCTTTAAGAAGTTCAAGGGCTTCTTTTCTGTCAGGATAAGTTTTCTTTTCCATAAATGCCTCCCGGGTCTCTTAATAGTCAGATCCTCACTTTCATGTACCCATGTGTGAGGATCTGACTTTTATGGTTATGAGCATTGTATCATTTGACCACTGGATCATCTAAGCCCAGCAGCTGTTTCTTTTTCGCATCGAATTCCGCTTCTGTAATGATCCCGTCATCCAGCAGGCTTTTCAGTTCCCGGATCAGGGCAAAATTCTTTAATTCCTGCCCTTCATCTGCTTTCTCTTTTTTTTCTTCTTTCTCCGGAAGCGGGATCTCCTCTCTCATCTTTCCACAGGCACAGGTGGTGATATAAGAGGCATTCACCCGTCCGCAGGAGCAGGTCCAGAAATTATTCTGGATGGCTGCCTGGGGATTATTCCTCTGCTGTTCATAAGAAGGCTTATACCGTACCCGCGCCTTCACTTCCGGGCTTGTATAGGTTTTAGGAAACCTGTCATCCTGTACCTTCGCCACGAGATAGCCTATAGGACCCAGGAAGAAGCCGCATAAGAACCAGTTTGGTCCCAGGCCTTTCCTGTCTGCGGCACTCTGTGCCATGCTGCCCCAGAATATGCCGTGAACGATCACGACAATGATCCAGACTACTATAAATAATACCGGCATAAGTTTCTCCTTTCCGAACCCATGGTTCTGTCTTCTCCTGTCAAGGATACTAAAAAGAATAGGATAAGTAAAGGGGTTCTGTAAAAAAATAGACGGCTCTATTTTATACATGCTGTCGGATTGATCCTACAAAAGATTTCCGCCTTTTATTTTGCCCGGCAGCCGGAATAATGTTCCGGCTTACTCTGATCTGTGGTATCGGGAGCCGTCGCTCCTGATGAATTCTGAAGGATCATCGGGCCTTCCGAATACGCAAACCCTATCATATCCGGTTCACAACCCAGCTCTTTTACAAAAGCTTCCTGTTCTTTCTGATCCATGGTCGAATCCACCTGGACCAGATTAAGATATTCACTCACGCCCGAAGATACGACCGGGTATTTTTTCTCCTGTGCCAGGTTTATGATC
>CACZSO010000148.1 GCA_902783795.1 uncultured Eubacteriales bacterium | reverse complement strand
TCAAAAAGCAGCACAGAATAAGGATTCCTGCGGATCTTTTCAGAAAGCAGGCCGCCTTCTTCAAATCCCACATAGCCGGGAGGCGAACCGATAAGTTTGCTGACAGAATGCTTTTCCATGTACTCCGACATATCTACACGGATCATGGCATTTTCTGTACCGAACATGGCTTCTGCCAAGGCTTTGCAAAGCTCTGTCTTACCTACGCCGGTAGGTCCTAAGAACAGGAAAGAACCAATGGGACGCTTCGGGTCTTTAAGACCGACTCTGCCTCTCCGGATGGCTTTCGAAACGGCGGTGACCGCTTCTTCCTGTCCTACGACCCGTTTATGGATAGTATTTTCCATCGTACGAAGCCGCACAGCTTCTGATTCGCGGATGGAGCTTACCGGGATCTTCGTCCAGCCGGACACGATATCGGCGATCTCTTCCGCCGTCACTTCCGGCCTGGTCTCTGCCTGGGTCTTTTCCCAGCGCTGTCTGATCTTCTCTGCCCGGTCTCTTAATTTCTGCTGTTTTTTCTTGATCTCAGAAGCTTCTTCAAATTCCTGGTCAAGAACCGCGTCTTCTTTTTGCTTTTCCAGCGCGGCGATCTCATCTTCCAGCTTCTTGATCTCCTTCGGCTGGACATAAGTGTTCAGCCGGATCTTAGAGGATGCTTCATCGATCAGGTCGATGGATTTGTCAGGCTGGAACCGGTCATTGATATAACGGGTGGAAAGCTTCACTGCGGCTTCTATAGCGTCATCCGTGATGATCACCCGGTGATGGTCTTCATAGGTCTTTCTTAAACCCTTCAGGATAGCTATGGTATCTGCTTCATCCGGCTCTTCCACAGTGATGGGCTGGAAACGCCGTTCCAGGGCTGCATCTTTTTCGATATGCTTCCTGTATTCTGTGATGGTGGTGGCGCCGATGAGCTGGATCTCGCCTCTTGCTAAAGAAGGTTTGATGATATTGGCGGCATCCAGGGCACCTTCTGCCCCGCCGGCCCCGATGATGGTATGGATCTCATCGATAAATAAGATCACATTGTGATCGGAGGAAACTTCATTGATCACATTTTTGATACGTTCTTCGAATTCACCCCGGTACTTGGAACCCGCCACCATGCCGGAAAGATCCAGGGAGACCAGCCGCTTATCTTTCATGATATCCGGCACAGAACCTTCCGTGATCCTGAGGGCCAGGCCTTCGATCACCGCGGTCTTACCTACGCCGGGCTCACCGATGAGACAGGGGTTGTTTTTCGTCCGCCGGCTTAAGATCTGGATCACCCGGGCGATCTCCTGGGAACGTCCGATGATAGGATCCAGTTTCCCGGACCGGGCCATTTCCGTAAGATCCCGTGAATAAGTATCTAAAGTGGGGGTAGAAGAATTCCGGGGCTGGCGTGGATCACCGGTCTCCTGCTGCCGGTCAGTACGCTGAGGGTTTCTTCGCTGGATCATGGATACGATATCCAGATGCAGACGTTCTAATGAGATCCCTAAAGAAGTCAGCAGCCGGCAGGCTGAAGCGTTAGTGAATCCAAGGATGGCCAGCAGAATATGCTCAGTACCTACTGTCTGGGATTTATACAAGGCCGCTTTTTCCACGGCGCTCTGAAGGATCCTTGCAGACATGGGGGAATAATCATACCCCTGGAATTCTGCCACGGAATAATTAGAGATCAGATATTTTCTTACCAGGTCCTGGACGTCCCTTGCGGTGACACCCAGCTGGGTCAATGCTTCATAGGCCATGCCTTCTTCGCATTTAAGCAACCCTAAAAGCAGATGTTCGCTGCCTACGGCTGCAGCCCCCATTTCCCTGGCGGCTTCTTTAGCCTTTGCCAATGCATTTTTAGCGGAATCAGTAAAACGACTTGCTGCCAATGATCTTCTCCTTTACTTATCGGAGATCTCCAGCCTGCTCAGAAAGTGCTGCAGAAATCCGGCTCTTTTTTCTTTGATCTCATCCTCGTTAAAGAGAGACTGGTAGTATACCTGAAGGTTGCCGGGGAAAACGCCCAGCATCAGTTCGTAGGAAGAAAAGTTCCCATTGTTTTTAAAGAATCCCAAAGACTCGCCCAGCATGATATCTGATATCAGCCGGCAGCTTTCGGGAAGGTCCATCAGTCTGGCGTATGTCAAAAGGCCATAAGCCCTCATGACCCGGTCCTTCAGTTTGATAAGATCCGCATTTTTACGGAGTTCTTTCTCCTGATCCATGAGCCTTCCGGCTACCAGTGACAGGATGTCCATGATATCGTTCTCGGAAAGGCCTAAAGTCCTCTGGTTATAGAGAACATAAAGACCTCCTGTATGTTTTTCATCCAGATCCAAAGCGTCCCGCACGATTACACCGTGCTTCGTCATTTCAGCCAGAAGATCCTTAAACGAAGGTTCTTCTGTGAGCAGCGGAAGATGCATCACATAATAGCAGCGCATCCCGGTACCCATGTTGCTGATGCGTGAAGTCCTGAAGCCCTGCTTTTTATCAAACGCATAAGGGATACAGCTGTCAATGTAATCATCGATATAACTGATCTTTTCCCAAAGCTCTGTCAGACAGTCTCCCCGCCTGGAAAGCAGCAGGCGTACATGGTCTTCCACATTCAAGGTCAGGGAAAAATCCTCTGACTCTGAGGTGAAAAGCCTGTAATCATGATTAGTCCTTAAGGCTGCATTATTGATGATATGACGCTCTTTAAGCGCCTGGCGCTCAGACTCCTCAAAAAGGCCGGCGGGTGTTTCTGACACCTCTTCCTGGACGGCTGTTGAAAGATCTGAAAGCTTCTCTTCTGCCATAGAAAGCAGTGCCCTTACCTCTGACTCGGATTCCTGCCCCGGGAATGGCCAGCCGGCAAAATTCCGTAATAAACGGATGCGGCTTACCAGGATGATATCACTGTTCTTCCCGGATTCATTATACCAGCGGCTCATGCCTTCAGCTCCTTTGAAAGTGCTTTGATCTGGTCACGAAGCTTAGCCGCTGTTTCATAATCTTCAGCATAGATGGCTTCCTGAAGTCTGATCTTCAACATTTCAGTCTCTTCTTCAGGGGTCAGCATTTCTTCTGCGATGTCACCCTGTCTCTTAGGTTCCGGGGTCTTCAGTCTCAATGAAGCCGGCCTCTTGCCTGTGTGAGAATCCGCACCCTGGATGGACAATATCATCTGATCCATAAAAGGAGAAAAAGCATCATAACAGTCAGCACAGCCAAACTGTCCGTCTTCCAGAAAATCCCCGTAACGTTTATGACAGGTAGGGCATTCCATGGTCTTCAGCTTTTCATCATAGACCGTCTGAGGCTTCCGTCCATTCTTCTGTCCGGGGGTATCCGAAAGAAGCCGGAAAATGGCGCTGGACCATTCGGGAGTCATGCCGGTATCCAGGACTCTTAAGTCCATGGCACATTCCGGGCAAAGATTATGCACTTCTGATATGCCATTGATCACTTTCGTGATCTTTACCCGGGCTTCTCTTTTTTTACATTTCTCACAAATCATAAAAGCTCCTGTCTGTGTTAGTCTTCAGTCAGGTGGATCTCCTCAAAATCATCACCGGAAGAAGAAGTCTCTTCTGCATCAATGTCCTTTTTCGGAGCTATGAAAGAATCTACGTACTTTCTGAGTTCCTGTTCTTCATTCAGTCTTTTGCTTCGGCTGGAAATGTTTTGTTCCGGCTCTGCCTCGCTTTCGGTCTTTTCCACTGCATGGCTGGTCATGATGATCTCATCCAGCTTAAGCTCGTCCAGACTGTCATCCTCTTCTTCCAGAGGGATGTATTTTGTCCGGATCCTTTGAGCAGGAACAAAATCATCTGTTTCTTCAACGGAAGCTATCGGTTTCTTCCTGACCACTTCTACCTCTGCGTCATCGGCAAAGCGGAATCCCTTCCAGGGATCTTCGGGGATTTCATCGGAAGATGATACTTCTTCAGAATCATCCTGAGGCTCGGCGATATTATCCAGATCCTGCACCAGATCATCTTCTTCATAAATGTCTGCTTCAGCAGCGGATTCGCCGATGCTGATGTCAGATCCATCCTCTGAATAGATACCGGAAACATCTCCGGAGTCGACTTCATCATAGGATCCAAGATCTTCATCGGAATCAGTCTCTATATCGTCCTCAGTATCATTTTCTAAATACTCTTCATGATCTTTCGAAGAATATTCAGACTCTTCATCGTCATAATATTCATCAGAATAGTCATTTTCCAGACCGTCTTCAAGATTATCTTCTAAATGATCATCGATTTCGTCTTCGTCATCATATTCAGAGTCTTCCTCAAGAGACGCCTCGGCATCATCCTCATATTCCTCTGGGATCTTTTCAGACTCTTCTTCATAAAGATCGAGATCCGTATCATTATCATCTAGATCCGAAACATCATCCAGATCATCTGAATCGATGAGAGGAATATCGTCATCATCTTCGAAGCCCTCCTCTGCATCCTCAAACAAAGGTTCAAGATCCGGATCCCGGGCCAGGACTTCTTCTTCCGCTGCGGCAATGGAAGAGCTGAGATCCTCTGCTTCACCAGGATCTGACACGTCCTCATTTTGGGGGCGGGCAAAAGACTCTACATGAGAGTAGTCCTTTTTTGCTTCGCTTATGGCTACTTCCATTTCTTCCGGGAAAGAATCCTCAAAGGAAATATCAAAAGGCTCAGGTTCATCGGAATAATGATTATTATAACCGCTTTCTGTGCCTCCCGGCTGGTTCATGATATCATGTCTTCTCCGCGCGCTTCTTTCAAATTCTTCTATCTCCTCTTCTTCCTCATCCTGCTTCCGGCTCATCCTGAAAACGATGATGATGGCTATGATAAGGACCAGGATCACGAAGATGATAATGCCAAGCCATAGTTTATAATTTAACAGCAGGCTGTTACGGTTCTTGTTTCCATTCGGGCTTTCACTGGAAGAAGGTGTAACGGACTCTGAGGAAGGCAGTACTGTTTCATCAGAAGAAGTCTTAGTCATTTCCTCTTCTACTTCTCTGAGACGCTCATCTAATTCATTATAACTTAAGAAGACGGTATTTCCTGCCTCATTTTCCAGTACGACATAATAGTCTGACGTGCCGCTGTAGGATTTCAGGCAGAAAAGCGTATCCTGACTTCCGCTGATATCCTGGACATACAGACAGGGAACTTCTATCAGGTTACCGGTAACAGTGTCTTTAACAGGTACCTGGCCTTCTCCCAGGATCTGGCCCGGGATGTTTTCCGTACCTTTCAGAGGCAGGACCATGTAAGGATGTTCACCCCCGTCTTCTTCCGCCATGACGAAGGGAATCAATGTTTTATTCACTTCATCATAAACATAGTTGCCAGAGAAGCCGTCCTTTTCTGCCACATAGACATATTCGCGGTAATTCGTGCTGAAAAAGCAATGCACTGAATACTGGAAAGTATGGATATCATACGCAGCAAAAAAACCTTCCGGCGGTTCTTCATCGGTTAACGACAGTTTCAGCCGATAATCACCGATCTGAAGATAATCCGGGTCTTCCGGGATATCTGATATGGTGGGGGCAACGGAACTTTCCACTTCCGGGGCACCTGTACTATCCTCCGGCTGATCCGCAGAACTTTGAGGTTCCGTTTCTGAAGGCTGGGTTTCAGAAGGCTGAGTTTCAGAAGGCTCTGTATCCGCAGAGGGTTCTGTGTCTTCAGGCGTCTGGGAAGGCTGCGTATCAGACTCAGAATCCGAAGTGTCCTGAGAAGATTCTCCCGGCTGCGGCTCTGTGTTTTCCTGCGGTGAAGTGTCCTGGTCTGAAGTATCAGAGGGGGTATCTGAACTTCCCTGAGGTTCTGTATCCGAGTCTTGCGGAACGTCAGAAGAACCCTCCGGACTCCCGGTATCCTCCTGGCCCTGACCGCCGGGCTCAGTATCTTCCTGCTCCTCTTCAGGAGCCAGGGTCTCTGTGGGCCCCCCTTCCTCAGCGGCATATACTGTCCGTACAGAGGAAGCGGCTGACCATGTGTTTATCAAAAGACAGGCTGCAAGAATAAAGACCAGCCATTTCAGTTTTTTTCCGGATATTCTGTTCATCAGCTTTCTCCAAAGAATTTATGATCAATTTAAAAACCACAGAAGAACAGGCCTCAGTCTCCTGAAACCTATCCCCTGCGCTTTCTATTATAGTTAATTTGGAAAAAAGCGTCAAGATGTGCGCTTTGAATAAATTGTGATACTTCTGTGAAAGATAAGACAGGATGAAATATTATTCCATATCACTTTCTACGATTGAAAGGACTTCGCCGGACCGGACCCTGATCTCTGCTTCTTTTCCGATAAAATGATTGCTGACCCCTAAGGGATAAAAACGGGACAGTTCTCCCTCCTCCAGAGAATAATAGAAATTCTTCAGGGAGACGATCGCCTGATCAGACAGCGCAAAAAAGGATACGGTCCCGGTGCAGTCAGAGGAAAACTGATGGTTTTCCCCACCCCTAAGGATAAACATGGTGGTTTTTCCGGCAATGATCTCTGCATAAGCCCCGGCTTCACGGATCATACTCAGCATCTGGATATTTGCCACGGTATGGGAGATCCTCCGGCCTCCCAAAGCGCCAATAATAAGAAACTGTCTGTATCCCCGTTTTAACCCTTCTTTAACGCAGTACACTGTGTCTGTATCATCTTTTTCTACCGGCAGCTGTATGATCTCTGTGTTTACCTCGGGGAACTCAGAGGAATCAAAATCACCGATGATAAGGTCTGGTAAGATCCCCGCCTTCAAAAGCGCCAGATGACCCGCATCGGCAGCACAAATGACATCGTCCGCTTCCCGCTCAAAAGTCAGATCTTCCGGATGCACATCTCCGGCGCCAACAATAATAAAACGGCCCTGTTTCATGACTTAGCCGCACTTCTTTTAGAGAAGAGATAAATGGAAAGAGAAACCAAGAGTCCTGCGGCCGTGATGATCAGGATCAGGACCCAGTTCACTGATGAAAGTCCTTTGATATCAAATTCACCACTCTCAGAATTCTGAAGTTTGGCAAAAACCAGAACTGTATCGACTATGATAACGAGGCCGGCAACGACACCCCCGGCCCAGCGGATCAAAGCATTGGCATTGCCCTTCTTATCAGGCACCCGGGTGATCCTGTCTCTTCTGAAATCCAACATGGAACCGATATAAAAGGCAGCAATGGCAGTTACGATAGTCTCCGGGATCATATAGGTGGCATTATAGCCCAGGGAATATATGAGTGCCGCTTCTGTAGGAATGGAAAGCCCTGCCCATACAGTGGCACCGGAGATCACATGGCAGACGTAACGAATAATACATGCCAATACTACACCCAGGATCAAAGCCGTATTTTGAGGATGCTTTTTGCGGAACACCCCGCCAAAGCCCTCACTGGCAAAAGCTACCAGATAATCCAGTACGATCACTGCGACGATGGACTGCCAGGTAGTGACATAAGATAGAGTGTTGAGGCCTAATAACTGCTGGATGATACCAGTGACAAAGCCGGTCAGAAGGCCCCATTTAAGGCCCCACCGATAAGCAATGATGATGGTGGGCAGCATGGATGCTACTGTCACGGATCCGCCATAAGGCAGGTCGATGAGTTTGATCAGGCTCAAGATGGTGCCCAGGGCCAGCATAATGGCCGATTCTGTTAATTTCCTGGCTAATGATGCATTTTTCATAAGTTACCTCCTGAATTTAAAAAAACCGCACTTCCTGTAAGGACATGCGGTTTCATTTGAAATAATAAGCTACCTCCGCCGGCATTATCCGTTTCAGGTTAAGGGTTCGGCAATATACCGTCTCAGCACAGCGTGGCGGGCCACGCTCAGCACCCCTGTTATTATATTTTTATGTGATTTGTCTGCCGGCTTTACAGCCTTTTACTCAGTACCGGATGAAGTACTGTTTTTTGTCAGATTTTTGATCTCATCCACGAAATTATCAAAATTCCGGATATATTCATCAGAGTCATAGTACTCATTTGTCAGGACCATCAGTACAGAATCTCTGCTGAAATCATACATTTCTTTCCATACCATACGGGGGAGGTAGATGGCCTGATTAGGTTTATTCAGTTCATAGATAGCTTCTTCTCCGTTTTCATCTATGGTCTTCACCTTGCTGCGGCCTTTTACATTAAACAGTACGAATTCAGATTTACGATTGCTGTGTTTTCCGCGTACCGTTCCCACATTCCCTTCTCCGAAAATATAGAAGATACGTTTGATCTCGAAAGGCACATCCCTAAGGCCTTCCACTTCCACAAACCCGCCATTATTGAACTCTGGGAAATCAAGCATCTTTATGCCGGCATAGAATTCATTCATCTTCTTTCTCCGTTTATCAGATCATCTTACTGTGTGATGTTCTCACCCATGATCTCTGCCGATTCAATGGTAGCAGACCATTCTTTCTCCTGAAGGAATTTCAGATAAGCACTATAATCATTCCTAAGCTTATTCGATTCATAATGACCGGAAGCGGCTACGCAAAGCACGCTTCCCGGCTTTCTCCAGAACATCTCACGCCATACACTGGGATGCAGGATCAGGCCGGTAGCCGGATCCGACAGACTGATGGTCTTTCTTTCCCTTCCTGTATCGATCTGTACGTCGATAGACCCGTAGGGACAGAAAAGCAGATGCCAGCTCTGTTTATGGGGATGGAATCCCTTCTGATGATCCTGTTCAGACTCAAAAATAGTGTAGAAACGGCTGATCCTGAAGGGAATATCATGCTCCGCTTCAAAGAAAGAAAGGCCGGTGCTTTTATCATCTTTGGACAAGGCTGTCCTGATCTTTACGAGCTCATAGTAAAAACTCTTCCTGGCCGGGGTCGTGTAGACCGGGATCTTCATCTGCCTGCAGGCAAGAAGAAGACTGTCAGGAACATCGATGTTATCGGGACCGCAGATGTAGACCTTATCGATCCATTTCCAGCAAAGAAAAGCGGCGGCATCCCCTCTATCCACTATGGTGGGGATATTCCCCAGCTTACCTTCGTTTGTCTTATCCGTGATAAAGATGCCCTTCACTGTCATCTTAGCATTTTCTACCACGCCGGCACCTTCATCGGCATAACCGGTGGTCGTAACGAGAAGAGCCATTGGGTTCTTTTTATCACGTCTTAAGGCGCGAAGCAAAGCTTTCCAGGCCGTGCGGAAAAGTATCAGCAATATCAGATAGATGGCATAGGCCATATATATGGTGATACGTGAAAAGGCAGCTCCCTGTTTTGTGGAAAACAGCAGCAGGGCCAGCATTACAAAACTGATCCCCACATGCTTGACACTTTGTGTAAGTTCTTTCGTGAATTTTCTCCGAAGCACCCTGTTCAAGGTGTTTACTACAAGAGTAACACCCAGATCGATGACAAGCATATAGCCCACCAGTACAGCATATTCTGAAAGATTTAAGGGAAGATCTCCATATCTCAGGTAGAGCTGTACAGCGATCACATTCGACAAAACAAGACACAAAAGATCGAGGATGATAAAACTGATATATTTTAAGCCTCCCCGACGTAATTGATTTCTCAAAGAAGTTTCCTTTCTTGTTTCATAAATAAGTATGATCTACTATTATATTATCTGCTAAAGCTGTCTTAGGAAGTCGTTAACAGATTATTTTTATTATACATTGAAAATCCCCGGTGTCAAGTAATACCGTTATTTTCAACTTTCTTTATAATGTAAGACCGGATTCCGCTCCTCTCTCGGTATTCTTTTTTATAACAGGACCTACATGCAAAAAGGACAATGTTTTTCACGATGGAAAGTCCTGAATACGGCCTGCCCGTTTGTATCCTCTGATGATCTCTGATACACTGGTCTTTTATGCAAAATGATGTCCGGCTATTGATGGGATACTTGTCACAAAAGAAAAAACGTTGTATAATAAAATGGCTTTTTTAGAGATATTCAGGATAAGGAGGTGATCTTCAATGGCTTTTGACGGTGTTTTTATGCGTGCATTGACAAACGAACTTGACCATACCCTTAAGAATGCCCGCATCTCAAAGATCCAG
Source organism: uncultured Eubacteriales bacterium (assembly GCA_902783795.1). Taxonomy (GTDB): domain Bacteria; phylum Bacillota; class Clostridia; order Lachnospirales; family Lachnospiraceae; genus UBA1267. The sequence continues at coordinate 309 of CACZSO010000148.1, read as the reverse complement.
CAGCCCGAAAAAGAAGAACTCCAGATCACTTTCCGCACCCTTGCACAGGGAGAAAAAAAGCTGTTTATTTCTGCAAATCCTTCCCTGCCTCTGATCTATTTTTCCGAAGACAGTAAGGCAGCGCCCTTAAGTGCGCCGGCGTTCTGCATGCTGCTTAGAAAATATCTTTCCAGTGCCCGGGTCCTTTCCGTGACACAGCCGGGACTGGAACGCGTCATGGATATGGCTCTGGAGCATTTAAATGAGATGGGAGACCTTACCACCGTCCATCTCATGATCGAGATCATGGGCAAGTATTCCAATGTGATA
>CACZSO010000147.1 GCA_902783795.1 uncultured Eubacteriales bacterium | reverse complement strand
TGCCGCGGGAGGAGTCTTCAGGATGAAGCTGAAGCTCTTGTCAGCGTAAACAGTAATGACTACAGGGATGATGGTATCACCCTTATCAGCTGTTTTCGCGTTGAATTCTTTAGTAAACTGGACAATGTTCACGCCGTGCTGGCCCAGTGCGGGACCTACAGGCGGAGCCGGAGTCGCTTTACCGGCTGCAATCTGCAGTTTAATGAAACCTTCAATCTTTTTTGCCATGTTTCTGGCCTCCTTTGTGGTAATTTAGCTTCGGCCGGCTTTTTAAGTTCGGCCTCCCACAGTAAGGGCTCTGCCCTTACTTTTTCTTAACTTCCGTAAATCTCAGTTCCACCGGGGTCTCCCGGCCGAACATTTCTACCATGATGGTCACGGTCTGACGCTGGCGGTTGATGTTCGCGATCTTCCCTGCGGTGTCGCGCCATGCGCCTGTCGTCGCCACGACTTCATCGCCGACTTCGAAATCTACGTTCACCGTCTTCTTTTCACCCATACCGAGTGAAGCCATCTCGTTCTCACTTAAAGGAACCGGCCGTGATCCCGGGCCTACGAAGCCTGTGACACCGCGTGTATTCCTGACTACGTACCAGGTCTCATCATTCATGATCATATGGACCAGCACATAACCGGGGAAAAGCTTGCGGTCATAGACTTTTTTAACACCGTTCTTCACTTCCGCCACCTGCTCCGTGGGGACGGAGACGTCCAGGATCTGCTCCTGGAGGTTACGGTTGATAATGGTTTTTTCAAGGTCTGCCTTGACCTTGTTCTCATAACCGGAATACGTATGTACGACGTACCACTTTGCCTCTTCCATGAGTCACCTCGTCAGAAAATCGATCCCACAGCTTTGATGATCAGCTGCGAAACTACATCGATAAGACGAATGAAAGCACTCAGGATAACAGAAATGATGACGACGGCTGTGGACTGTTTCAGGACCGCTTCTTTATTCGGCCAGAAAATCTTCCTTACTTCCGATTTAAGACTTTTAAACCAGTCTTTAAGCTTAGACAAGACATTCTTCTTTTCGGTGCTTTTCTTAGGCATAACCTCTCTCCTGTCTTATCCTGCTTATTTGGTTTCCTTATGCATGGTATGTCTCTGACAGAACCTGCAGTATTTCTTAGTTTCCATTCTTTCAGGATGGTTCTTCTTTTCTTTTGTCAGATTATAATTGCGCTGATGGCATTCCGTGCATTCCAATGTAATTCTAACCCGCATTTTTTACCTCCGTTAATTACTTTTTGAACAGGCTTTGCGTGATTTAGGCATACTTCACCCATAAACACGCCTAAATACTTTACCACAAAAAAAGGGGGTCGTCAACCCCCTTTTTTATCTTTCCGAATATTACTCAGTCATATTTCCTTATTTAAGAAGTTCTCTTACTTCTTCGTCTGTCTTATCCAGGACAAACCCTAATTCTGAATACAGTGCTTTTTCTGCCATGACAGAATAACGGTCATCGATGGCTGTATTCTTTTTCCCCTGGGCTTTTCGTTCTATACTCCGAAACTGTAAATGCTTGATGATGCTGATGATCTTTTCCGGTTCGCAGGAGCGGATAGCTTCTTTATAAGTGATCTCGCGCTGCTTCTCATTTTCCACGACTGCCGGTTCTATATCCGGAAACACATCCAGGATCTCTTCTGCCCTGGTGCGGCTCATGACCGGACGTATCTCCTGATAATCCTCCAAAACCGGAAGATATACTTTTACTCTGTCATCTGAAATAGGCACCAGCAGATAATAAGGCTTTTCATCTGCCCCGCCCGGGGTTTTCATCATGATCTCACAATCAATCCTGCAGACGCCTTCGCCTGCTTTGACGATATAATCGCCGACCGAAAACATATATCCTCCTTTCTTTGAAATTCTCCTGCCTGGATCTTTAGGCATTTCCATAATATTTTTTACTTCTTTACAAAAACTATTTTATCAAAAAAACGGGGGAAAGTCAAATGACTTTCTCCCGTTTTTCCTTGTTTTTCCTTAATTTTTCTTTATGCTTCAGGGTTTTCTTCTCCGCCGTTCTCTTCAGGAGCCACTGCTTCTTCCGGGTTCACTTCAGGATTCTCTGCCGGATTTTCTTCCGGCTGTCCCTCCTGAGGGTTCTCCTCCGGCTGCCCTTCTTCCGGCGATCCTGAATCATCAGAATCCACTGTGTCATCCGTATCCTCTTCTGTTTCCGAAGAAGATGTGGGCGGCGGATCCGGGATCTCAAGTCCCTCGATCAGCTTTTCATAAGTCACCGGTGTGGTGAGGGCATCTTTATCCAGTCCTTCCTGCCAGGGATCTATCTCTTCCTTTCCTGTCAGTCTCAGGTAATTCTCCCGGGCAGCTGCCACATCGTCCCGGAAATCGAACAGCCAGTAATACTGCCAGTACATATTCGCGGCTTTTTCTTTATCTCCGGCTTCTTCCAGAAGTTCTGCGGCCCTGAGCCTCACCTCCGGATTCTCCGGCAGCAGATACGTCAAGGCTTCCATGAGGTCTGCAGCTTCCTGGGGATGATTATCCTCCGCATAGGCCTCCGCTTCCTCTATATAGCTCTCCCGGTTATCCTGGTTGCAGAGCACCTTGGCCATAACATCGTAGAGATACAGGTTTTCATCCGAAAGGATCTCCGGATCCAGGCTCATGAACAGGCGGATAAACCTGGAACGTCCCTCCGGTGTATTCGAACCGCCGGCTGTCTGGGCGCTTTCATTATTTCTGGCATAACCTGTCAGTTTATTGATCAGCGGCATGGATTCCTTTTCAGCTTCAATGGAAGCTTCCTCCTCAGACTTACTGACAGATTCTGAAATGGATTCTGATTCACTGATGGATTCTTCTTCAGAAGAAACACGGGCTTCTTCGCTGGCTTTTCTGGACTGGTCAGCTATCTGTCTGTTCAACTCAGAGATCTCGCTTTCATAGGCCAATGCCTGTTTCGATGCCTCTTCCATCTTCGTGGAAACGCGCCCGGGCACGATGACATACCAGGCGATGGCAATGCCTAAGATGACGCCGGCCAGGATGTACAAAGCGTTCGCAAGGTAAGAGCCAAAGTCCCTGAAACGCACCGGGATGATCAGCTGTTCCCTCTCATCCTCTCCCGCAGTCCCGGCAGAACGTGTACTGCCCTGCTGCTTCATGCCCTGCAGTTCTTTCATATAATGCAGAGCAGTCGTATTACCCCTGTCCACGGCCAGACAGTTATTCAGCACTTTTTCTGCCTGCTCGTATTTGCCGTCTTCCATGTAGATCAGGGCCAGAAGACAATAGGCCTTCGTCATGTTCGGATGGACAGAAACCACTTTTTTCAGCTGGATCACTGCCAGGTCACGGGCATCGTTCCTGGTATAGTTCAGCGCCTGATTGAACTTTTTGATCCCATGGTCATCCGAATCCAGGCTGTTCATGTTGCGGCGGATATAGTTCATATAGCGGTCGCACATATTCTTGCCAGGCTCGTAATTCTTCGAAATGACCCACATCTTCAGCGCTTCCGCCGATTCGCCCATGGCATAGAGCACCAGCCCCAGCAGGTTCCTGGCGTTAGTGTTCTTCTTATATAGATTAAGACTGGTCTTTAAGGATTCCCTGGCCCCGGTCAGGTCCCTGGCCTCCGCCTTAGCCAGACCGTCATTATAATAACGGTTGGACATATAGACGATCTTCTTGAAAAACCTGACATCGGTCCCGCATTTCGGGCAGGTATCCCGGGAAAGATCCAGTGTGCCGTCACACCGGTAACAATTCATAAAAAGCTCCTCAGCGCTTATTCCTGTACTCGTTCATGAGTTCGACCATCAGATCGACCATATCTTTCTCGCTGTCTTCTCTGACGGATTTTTCTGTTTCTTCGATCTCAAGACTGGGTTTATACTTTTTCAGTTCTTCTTCGAAATTGATCATATTTCTCCCTTCCTGTTCATTCAAAGGAACGTAAAACAGCCTTCCGGTAGATTTCTTTGGCTATATGATAATATTCACTGCTCTGGGAAGAAAGGTGTTCCATCATGACACCGCCGTTGATCTCCAGGATCATGGGCTTATGATCCACGAGGATCACATCGGCGGAAACGAACCTGGCCCCCAGGACTTTCACTGCCTTTTCAGCCAGTTCGACTACGCCCTCCGGCACTTCTTCTTTCTGAAGCACGACACCCACAGCTCCCTGCCCCAGGTTATGCCGCCAGTTTTCATACACCTTTTCGCCCTGTTCATTGACGGTGTACTGCCGGTCTTTGCGGATGATGACCTGGGGCTCGCCGTCCAGCAGGATCACCCGGTACTCATCTTCGATCTCGTAATAGGGGCTGATGCAGGCAGAATAGGTGCTCTTATAGATCAGGTCCAGGGCTTCCTGTACTTCATCCATGGTCTCTGCCTTGAAGACCTTGTTGCCGCCGGTCCCTGCATTATCCTTTACGACCACCGTTTTAAAGACATCCAGCATCATCTGGCATGCCGCATCATTGTCCTCTTTTGTAACGCCCGTGGAAGGGATATTATTCGGAAGGAAAACATGCAGCGCCGCCGGCAGACCGTTATCATGCAGGATGCCATAGGTCAGCACCTTATCCTGGCACACTTCTTTAACAGAGGAAATATTCAGCGGAAACTGGTATCCGACAATATAACGCACCTGGCCATCTTTGGTCAGCCGATGTGCCCAGTAGTAGGAGAAACTGTCCATCCGGATCCCTTCCTCCTGACAGATCTCTTCAATAAGCCGTGTAAAATTATTTTTTCTGGGTCCCATATCAATAATACCTTCTGATAGCAGCCGGTTCTCCGCAGTAATTATACACACTGATGGAGACACAGCCGATGGATTGGGCGGCGTGCAGGATCTTATAGTCGCCGATGTAGATGGCCACATGGTCGATGCCGCTTCCGTGTGAGTTATAAAACAACAGGTCTCCGGGAAGGGCATCATAAATGCTTCCCACTGGGTTTCCTCTCTGGGCCTGCTCCTTTGAAAGCCGCGGGATGTTCACTCCCACCTGCCGCATGCAGGCCATCGTAAAATAAGAACAGTCCAGCCCTGCCGTCATACTGGTGCCTGCATAGACATAAGGCGCACCCAGATACTGCATGCCCCAGGTGATCACAGCCTTTGCGGTACCGGTAATGTTCTCCAGCTGGTTCCAGTTTTCTGCCTCCGCCACGGTAAACCCGGCACGGCAGTATTGTTTTGAAATATAGCCTTCTTCCGAACCGACGGTTATGAGGAAGAAATCTCCCGCATCTCCTACGATGCGGTAATTCTGCCCCTGGCGGATCCTGGTCACGATCCCGGATTCCAGGTTCGGTTCCATCCGTACATTCAGCGCTGCTGCATCCACCGTGACCCAGTAGTTCTCATACTTCATACACTGGGCTATAGCCCCTTCCCCGGTCTTTACCAGGGGCTGCCAGACATAGCCTTCCAGCTCACCGGAGCGCACATGATACCAGTCGTTGAGGACTTCCAGGATCTCCATCCCGGTATTGGAATAGAAACGCCCCACGATATTCCCATTGGTGGTGGGTCTGTCCCTGAGGTTCCCTATCCTGGTCTCATCTGAGATCAGGCCGAAATTCGAATAAAACTTAAGGTCCAGTTCCGGTGAAAAGGGTTCCTCATCCAGTGTGGGGATGGTGGGTGCCTGTTCATCCGGAAGTGTTACCGGGCGGGATGTCTCCTCCGGCGGCTCTTCCGGTTCAGAAACCTGTGAAAAAACAATAATCTCTGCACTCTCTGGTTCTTCTTTGCCGCAGGAGGCCGCCGTGATCAGTAGGAAGATCAGACACAAAATAGCGGTCTTTACTGCTTTTTTCATATTTTTTTATTTTTTCTTCCGAAAAACAACAGCGGTCCGGGAGGGCAGATACGTCTTGAACCCGATCCTTCCGTCTCCTGCTTTTTCCGTGTAATAAACGTACTTCTTATCCACTCGTCCGAAGCCGGCGTATTCTGTGTCATCTGTGGAGAATAAGGCCTGATAGCCGCCTTCTTCGAGGGTCGGCACGAAATATCCTTCAAAGGAACGTGTCGCATCAAAATTGAACGCCGTAATATCGCCGTCCCGCTCGATGATCAGTACATGGTCGCCTTCATTGACCCACAGATTCTTCGCAGGTTCCGACTTAAGGTGTTTTCCGTAGTGGATCATAGTCTTATCGAAGGCATTCAGATACCGGTATTTAAGGTCTCTGTCATCTACTAAAGACCACTGGCGGCGGCAGTAATGATAGGACCAGCCGTTGCCTTCCCGGGGGAAATCGATCCATTCCGGATGGCCGAACTCATTGCCCATGAAGTTCAGATAACCATCCTGGCCTAACAGGAAAGTAATGAGCCGGATCATCTTATGAAGAGCCAGTCCGCGGTCGATCACCATATTGGGCGGGTTAAAGATACTCATGCCGGTGTACATATCCGCATCACAGAGCCAGAAGATCAATGTCTTATCCCCCACCAGGGCCTGGTCGTGGGATTCGCAATAGGAAATGGTCTTCTCTCCCGGACGATGCTGCGTCAGCTCATAGAACAGCTGCCACATGGACCAGTCTTCATCTTTCTTTTCTTTCAGAAGCTTGATCCACAGATCCGGAACACCCATGGAAAGCCGGTAATCAAAACCGATGCCGCCCTCTTTGATGGGCAGGCACATGCCCGGCATGCCAGACATATCTTCCGCAATAGTCACCGCGCGTTTAGACACGGCATGGATCAGTTCATTGGCCAGCATCAGGTAAGTCACCGCATCCTTATCCGTATTGGGAGAGAAATAAGTGCCATAATCTGTAAAAGCCTTGCCAAGTCCATGATCGTAATAAAGCATGGAGGTAACGCCGTCAAAACGGAAGCCGTCAAAGTGGAATTCATCCATCCAGTACTTCAGGTTAGAAAGCAGGAAATGAATGACCTCCGGACGTCCGTAATCAAACAGTTTCGTATCCCAGGCGGGATGGTCTTCTTTACGGAAATACTGGTGGTCCGTACCGTCAAACATGTTCAGACCTTCCGCCGTATTCTTGATGGCATGGGAATGCACCACATCCAGCAGCACCCGGATATTCATCTGGTGGGCTGTGTCAATGAGGGATTTTAAGTCTTCCGGCATGCCGAAACGGCTGGAGGGAGCGAAGAAATTCGACACCTGGTAACCGAAGGAACCGTAATAAGGATGCTCCATGACAGCCATCAGCTGGATGGTGTTATAGCCCGCTTCCTTTACCCGCGGCAGGACATTATCCCTGAATTCCGTATATTGTGTGATCCTGGGTTCTTCTCCCGACATACCCACATGACACTCATAGATGAAAGGCTTTTTTGCCAGGCGGTAATGCTGGTCATGCCATTCATAGGGTTTCTCCGGAATATGGATCACCGCGCACCAGCTGTAGTCATTCGGATCCTGTTCCACATAATTCGCATAGGCCGGGATATGCTCCGTAGTCACACCGTTTTTTGTCACCAGTGCTTTTACACGGGAGCCGTTCTTCGGAGCCTGCTCCACGGGAATGTGGATCTCAAAATTATCTCCCACCTTTGTCATGGGGTGAGACAGCCGGTCCCAGAAATTAAAGTCGCCGGTCAGATGCATTTCATCAGCGCCGGGTGCCCATTCACGGTAGATAAAGCTGCCGTCCGGTTCCCGATGGAAGCCGTAATACATATAACCATTGGCGAAATCTGTGATGCCAGTATTCCCAAGGACCTCGTTTCTCTTGTTTTTGTAAAGCTCGACCCTTTCCTGGATGTCATACTCAAAGGGTTTCAGATAAGGGTCACGTTCAATGATCTTATAACTCATCCTGCACCTCCGAAATTACATCGTCCATCCCGAAGTCTGTCTTCAGGATCTCTTCCGCCATTTCATCCATCTGTTCTATTTCTTCTTCCAGGATCTGCGGATTATCTTCAGCTTCTTCTTTCAGATCCTCCAGGACATCTGTCTTCTCTGCTTCGATATCCTGTATCTCTTCATTTACTGTTTCTTCGATCTCAGAAATTCCTTCATCTGCAGCTTCTGTTATCTCAGCTGTTTCTGCTTCAACTTCTTCTGTGAGTTCAGCAGCTTCTGTTTCAAGAGCCTCTTCTGCTTCTTCTCCTTCAGCCGCTCCCTCTTCAGCTTCGCCGCTTTCTTCTTCCGGATAACCGCCTACTTTCAGGGGTCTGTCGTGATACCACCGCAGAATAAAGAAGGCTGCGATACCGATGG
>CACZSO010000146.1 GCA_902783795.1 uncultured Eubacteriales bacterium | reverse complement strand
CCGTGAGACATGACCGGATCCTCCGGATCATAGGTATAGGTGCGGCTGCCGTTATCTTCCGGTGCTTCCTTCAAGGTCCCTTCCGCGCCTAAATAAAACTCACAACTCTTATCCGTAACTACAGGATACTCCGGGAAGGTCTCCCAGGTATCACTGCCGATGATGTACCAGTCCACTTCTCTCTCTGGTGTTTCTCTCTTTACGAGGATATCATAGAACCATTTAAACATATCGGCATTTCCAGTGCTGAAGCCGTTTTTCTGCTCCGGATGTCCGGTGATGGCCGGCTGGAAGCTGTGGTTCCATGGCCCGATCTTCAGGATCGTATGAGCTTTCGTCTCTTCGTTGAGACTCTCATACCCTTTCAGCGCCGATCCCAGATGATGGTCATACCAGCCTTCCACGATATAGAGGGGGATCTTTACCTTGGAAGGGATCTCCCGCAGCATCTTCCACAGGCCTTCTTTCCAGTACTCATCGGTCCGGGAAGTGTTAGAGATCCAGTCACGGTACCAGGAAAGTTCGCCGCCCCACATGGCCTCATCCACCCGGATCTGGGGACGGTAAGCTGCGCTCTTCAGATAATCCGCTGTGATCTCACGGCCGGCATTGCCCATGGCCCAGGCTGTCAGGATATCCTGGCGGAACAGGCCGTCTTTATAAGCAGAGGTATGCCGGTCTGTACCGTAGACTGTCAGATACATGGCCTTGACTTTTTCCGGCACGGCATCGGCCATGATCCAGCCGGTAAAGGCCAGATAGCTGGCGCCCTGATAACCCATGACTTCCACGAAATCCTGATCGTTCAGCCAGTTTAGCAGCGACAAGCCATCAGAGCGGTCATTCACATTCGGCTCCCACACGCCTTCTGATCCGCCGGTGCCCCGGCAGAACTGCAGCACATAGCCAAAGCCGCGTCTGGCATATTCCATGGCAATGATCCGTGACATTCCCTCCTGCATGGGATAGCAGGAACGCTGGACCGTCACAGGATAGGCTTTCTTCTCTTTCGGTATATAGAAGATGGTCCTGAGGCCGGTGCCATCCTCCGCCGGGAGCATCTTTTCATAGACATCCACCTCATCCTCCGTATATAGCAAAGGATAAGGCAATGCTTCAAATGAGGCTTTCAGATCCTCCAGCATTTTCTTCATCAAGGCTTCTCTTTCCGCCTGCAGTTCCTTTTCATCAGCCATACTAAAACTCCTGATCCATATACATTTTTAATTTTCCTGGTTTGACACTTTCAGTCTGAATTCTTCCGGCTGGAACCGGGGACATACATTCTCCGTAGTGCAGATAGTGGCCGCTGCCAGCCGGGTCCCGATCTCACAGGCTTCCGCCAATGTCTTTTTATAAGTCAGGCCTACGGCGACACCTGCAAAAAACGCATCTCCCGCGCCAGTGGTATCCACCACAGACACCCGCCGTGCAGGACAGAACCCAGACACTCCGTCACTGTCCACATAGACAGCGCCGTCACCGCCCATGGTCACCACCATCCGGGGGATCTGGGCCTGTTTCACCCGGTCAGCCAGAATGCTTTCCAGTTCTTGTGTGGTCTTGCCTTCATAGCTTTCCGAAAAGAGCATGCCGGCTTCCTGGATGTTGCACACAAAGCAGTCCGTCTTCATCAGGCTGCTTCTCCGCTCCAGGGCAATGGTCATATTGGAGACCAGGGCAAACACCGGCAGCTGATACTTTTCCGCATAGAAAAAGATCTTTTTTACGATCTCCCGGTCAATGTCGATCTCGAAGATCACACTGTCCGCATGGCAGAAGATCTCATCACCGCACTCATCAAGGATATCCCCGATGGGCTTAAGGTCCGGCCGTTTTGAAATGGAACCCACCACATCGCCAGTATGGTCGAAGACAGCCAGCCAAGTGCCCAGTCCGTCCGGTGTGCGGCGGATAAAGGAGGTGTTCACCTTATGCTGCTGAAGCCGCCGGATCACATCATCCCCCATGCCGGACTCATCCACCAGACTCACAAAAGTGGGCCTCAATTCTACATTGGCGATATCTTCACAGACATTGCGGCTGACACCGCCATGCACTTCTTCTACCCTGCCTTCATTTCTGCCGGCAGGAATATATGTATTTGTGGGATAGCCTTTAATATCCACAAAGACAGCCCCGATCACCACGATTCCCATAAGCTGCTCCTGAACTTAGTATAAGATAAGTGTATCAAGGCCTGCTGATGACTATCTTCTCGCCTTCCAGTTCCATCTTGACCTTATTACCCTCGATGCCCACTTTCTCCAGCATGTCATGCGGCAGCTGGACACGGCCCACACGGTCCAGGATGGCAAACTCATCCTGCACCTCATCTACGTCTGTAAAGGCGGTGATCTCATTCATCCGGTCCTGATAGCTCTGCTTCATGATCATTTCCGAGCTGATCTTTCCGTCACGGATGGCGGCCACACGGTTCACTTTCCGTGAAAGCAGGCGGTCATGGGTCACGATGATAATAGTCGTATTCTTTGTTTTATTGATCTCCCGGAACACATCCAGGATATAGGCGCCGGTATTGATATCTACAGCGCCGGTGGGCTCATCCGCCAGAAGGATCTTCGGATCATTGGCCAATGCGATCGCGATGGCGATACGCTGCTGCTCACCTCCGGAGAGTTGGGAAAGCTTTGAATTACGGCGGTGAGAAAGTCCCACCAGTTCCAAAAGCTCCAAAGCACGTTCTTTCCTCGCGCTGCCCTCGAACATCATGGGCATTTCCACATTCTGCCAGGCAGTCATATAGGGAAGCAGGTTCCGGGCGTTATTCTGCCAGACAAAACCTACGGTGCTCCGTTTATAATCCACCAGCTCCTTTTCCGAAAGCTTGAACAGATCTTTGCCGTCCACGATCAGTCTTCCGGCAGAAGGCCGGTCCAGTCCGCCGATCATATTGAGAAACGTGGATTTTCCGGAGCCGGAATTACCGATAATGGCCATCAGTTCACCTTCGTGAATGGTGATGTCCAGGCCCTGTAAAGCCAGCACCTCCACGTCTTCCGTCTTATAGATCTTCACCAGGTTATCGCAGATGATGATAGGGGTCCCTTCCCCGTTATCATGGCCGATGATCTCCTGCTGCATGGCATTCTGTTTTAAGACGTTCTCCAGCTCCTTTTCAGCGAGCATTTTCTCTCTTGCACTCTCATTCGCCATGCGTCAGTCTCCCTCCTTCCAGTTCATAAACTCTGTCAGCCAGCTCCATCAGGCCCACGTCATGCGTCGTCATGACGATGGTCACGCCTTCCTGTTTGGTAAGTTCCTGGAAGATCTTCACCACTGTCAGGCCGGAGACCGTATCCAGGGCGCCTGTAGGTTCATCGGCAAACAGTACCTCCGGCCGATGGGCGATAGCCCGGGCGATGGCCACACGCTGCTGCTCACCGCCGGAAAGTTCAGGGGGCATATGGTCTGCCCTGGCGCTCAAGCCTACCAGATGCAGGCATTCCATAGCCCGCTGCTTTCTGTCGCCCTCATATTTTGTCAGTCTCAAAGCAAACTCTACGTTCTCCAGGGCTGTCATGATGGGGATGAGGGCCACGGACTGGAACACGAAGCCGATATCGGTCCTTCTCAGTTTAGTCCTCTTATCCTCAGACATCGCTGTCAGATCCTCACCCTGGAAATATACAGTCCCTTCTGTGGGATAATCCAGGGCTCCCAGGATATTCATCAGCGTGGTCTTTCCGGAACCGCTCCGTCCCCGCAGGATAGTGAGTTTTCCCCGGGGGACTTCGATATCGATCTCTTTTAATGCCCAGAAATCTTCATCCTGAGTCCGGAATGAGCGGCCGATGCCTTTTGTCACGATAATATAATCATTATTTTCCATATCAGTCCTCCCCGAGCTTCAGCGCCTGGGCGATCTTCATCTTCCTGATGATCCAGATCAGGATGGCTATGCACACGGCTACGATCAGGCCTACCACGATCCCGAGACGCAGATTATCAGTGGCTAAGGAGACCACTTCCAGCGGCAATGCACTTTCTGAAGAGGAGTATGCGATCTGGATCAGCGGCATGAAGAGTTTCGAGGTAAGCCAGCCTACAAACGCACCTGTAGCTATGGATACAAAACTGATCCACAGCTGTTCGTTCAGGAGCATGCTTATGATCTCCCTCATGGACATACCCATGGCCCGGAAAATACCGAACTGCAGCTCCCGGGAGCGGATAGACAGGATCCAGTAGATCAGGAAGCCTACTGAACAGACCACCATAGCCACGATCCAGCCCACCGTCAATGTCCCGTAAGTACCCTGCATGACTGCGTCATTCGTATGGGCTATCAACTCTTCACTAAGATCTTTGAAAGATTTCAGCGGCGGATTTTTTTCCCGAATAAAGTCATAGATATAACTGCTGTCTTTTTTGTTTTTGATCCAGATCTGGTAAGGCAGGATGCCCCATCTCTTCTGCTGTTCATTCAGATTACCCACGACCAGGAAGTTTTCCTGCTCTACATAAACGCCATCCGTACCTTTCCGGTAATCAGATAAAGCATAACTGGGCCAGTAATCCACGAATCCATAAATAACGCCTTTGATCAGGTTCTGATCTCCGCCTTTATAGTAGATCACGTCATTAATTTTGAATCCATACTGTTTGAAATTCGAGGATACTAATACAGCATCTGAACGCTGTGCCATGGCATTCAGATAATTATACCAGTGGGGAGATATCAGTTCAGGATCAAACCAGGCGGTATGTCCGAATTCCTGGGTATTGATACCCATCACCCGGACATTGTACAGCTTACTGGCTGCCGTACCCAGTTCCACCGTGCCTGTCTTGGAAACATAGACTTTTGTAACGCTCTCAGCCCCTTGCAGTGAAGCATACCGGCCATAGTCAGGTTCATAATATTCCAGCGGCAGGGTCGGATTATCTTCCCGAAGCCGTGAGTTATCCTCCCACTTTTCCTCCACGACGATGTCTGCGCCGGTCATATATTGCAGTGACCGCTCATCATTGCGGTGAATGGTCCGGGCGGCCGAAGCATCGAACACACCCAGGGCTATGGTCATGACCAGAAAGGCCATGATGAAGCCCTGCTGCTTCCTGGTCCGGATGACTCTGACAAAGGAAGTATAAAGGGCCGGACTCCATTTGTTCCGGAAGATCCAGAAGATCAGACGGATCAGATAAGGAAGCACACGCAGAAGGAAGAGTCCCGCGCCTACCATAAACAGAGAGGAGCTGACAAACAGCATGGGATCCAGTGCTTTTCCTTCCAGCACCGCCTGTGCCAGGATCTCTTTCTGGTTATTGAAAGTGAAAAGTCCGTAAATAGAGGCGCCCAGCAGGATGATATCCAGGAACAGCCGCTGCCACAGAGGCTGCTCCAGGCGCCGGACATTCCGTTTCTGTTTCTGGTTCACGATGCTGACCCGTGAATGGCGGAACACCGGAATGACCATGGTAAGAATAGAAAACAGGGCTGCGGCGATGGCGTACGTCCAGGCTTCTTTCGACAGATATACATCCATGGCTTTACGGGAGACGAACTCCAGGAAGCCTGATGAGGCGCCCAGCATCCTCACCAGGAAAAGTGCCAATGGTATGCCGATCACCAGGGAAACACCCACCGTCACCAGGCTCTGGATCAGATAGATACCTATGATCTGGCCCCGGGATGCACCGCGGCTCTTGATGACTGAGATCTCACCCTCTTCCATATCCAAAAGCTGGTTGGAGACCATGAAGATGAAGGCCGCCAGCAGCACCAGGACCGGGATCTGGAGCACGATGAAGGTGATCCGGACCTTTGCTTCACTCTTCTGATATTCCTCAAGGATGGAATCATAATAATTCGTGATCCTGATAAAGGAACTCGCGTTAAAATAATCACTTAAGTATTGCGGCATTTGCCTGATACGGGGAACATCTTCAATACTTATATCTGTGTAATCATACAGGACATACCAGCTGCTCTGGATAGATACATTGTTGCCGCCTGCCATGAACCAGCTCCGGAAAAGGTCAGGATCCATAAAACAGACACTGTAGTAGCTGGCACTGTTCACCCAGTAAGGATCATTCAGATCATCTTCTTTGAAAACGCCTCCGATCCGGAAGATGATGGGATCTCCGTTTGGCTGTGTATAGTTATTGACGGTGATCTCCTCACCCAGCAGCAGATGCCATCCCTGGTAGAACCGTTCCGAAACCGCCACATCGATCACACCATTGGCATCCGGCTTCTTTGATGGCACTGTTCCCTCCACCATGGTCACATGCTCTGAGAGATCCGTAAGGAAAGCCAGGCTGAGGTCATCTCTCCGGTCCTTCCGCTCCAAAGTGGAGCTGGTCGAAAGAGTCTGAGTACTGTAATAGCAGATGAGTTCCTTCACCGGCAGCCCCATCTGTTCTTCAGAATTTTCCAGCATCCTTTCCGTATCCCGGATCTTATTATAATCTCTGGCATAGCCGGAATTCACCATCTTGATGAGGAAAGGATAACGGTTTGAGTTCTCTATGTAATTACTCAGGGAGTAATCCAGTGTACGTTTCAGCACCGCATCCGTATACATCGGATTCGATGCGGCTATACTGATCAAAAGGATATTGCCGATAAGGAGAGACAGCATCATCCATTTTTTATTCAGCATTTTTCGAATAACAAAACGAATCATCTTATGTCCTCCTTACTTGATCACCACACGGTCGCCCTCTTTCAGGCCGTCCAGGATCCATACACCATCCACCGCCGTCAGGACTGTCTTGATAAACCGTTTGTGCGGCATATTGGCTTCATCAAGCAGTGTCACAAACTCCTTTTTATCATCTTTCTCTACGGCCTGGCGGGAGACCATCAGTATATTCTGGATATCCTCTGTGGTCACGTCAAAACTCCAGTTGGTCCGGGTAGTGGACTTAGGTATGGTCTCCCCCTTCACTGCGATCAGGGAAAAAGGCTTATCTGAGGTCAGAACAGAGGACGATGCTACGATCGTTCCATTCATGATCTGGGGTTCCCTGCCGTTGGAGTGCACCACCACATCCAGGCCATAAGCCAGTTCAGAATCAGATTTGAACATGCAGACATCCTGCTTGGTAATAACAGCCACAGCCTGGCCTGTGTGGATCACATCGCCTGCACTGAAATAAGGAATCTGGGAGACCGTCCCGTCGGTCGTTGCACAGATATAATGGACCTCTTTCTGAGCCGCCTGTTCGTCTATGGCTTCCTGCTGTGACTTGATGGTGTTTTCTTCCGAGAAGATATACTGTTCCAGCCGGATCTTCGCGATCTCTGCCCGGATGGATAGTTTCTGCTTTTCCAGTTCAGTCCCGGCCTTCTGTACCTGTTCTTCCAGGTCTTTTATTTCTTTTTCCCTGTCTTCCTTCCCCTTTTCAAAAGACGCCTGTCTTCTCTTCAGGGCCAGCTGCTTCTCCACGATGCCGACTGCATCCACCTTGACATTGATCTCGATCAATGGGTCTCCGGCTTTTACCTCCGTCTGGTTACCCTTACAGGCCATGCCTACATAAGTGGCCTCCGGCCCTTCATAGATCACTCTCTCTGTTTTGGGATAATAGATCTCAGCACCTTTACTTATGGTGGTCTGGATCTTTCGCGGGGCAACAGTTTCAGTTTTATAGATGACCCTGTCTGTCTGGATCTCGCCTTCCGGGATAAGTTCTGAAGAAGCGCTGACCTTACTGCTGAGGCATAAGGACAGGATCAGGGGCAAGACCAGGCTGAGACGCCGTATTTTTCTCATTCTATTCTGCCACATAAACGATCTCTCCTTCCTCCAGTCCTTCTTTTATGATGGTACGCAGGTTATTTGACGGTCCTACGGTCACATCTCTTCTGGTCCGTCCGCCATTGCTTTCTATGACATAAACATAGCTCTGACCACTCTCCGAGAATAGTGCATTTATGGGGATCGTAAGTACATCCTCGTAATGCGCGATCTCTCCTATCAGCACCCCGAAGCTCCCGGCCGACGGAAGGGAGGCCCCGGCATCTTCCTTGAATTTGAAGTAATAGGGCGGTGTGGAGCCCATTTTATAATATTCATACTTTTCTTCAGCGGAAAGGGGCTGATACTCCATACTCCAGCTTTGGCTTCCGATCCAGGCATAAGTGGTATCACTGTCCACGACCCTGTTATCCACCAGTTCTTCCACGATGAAGGTCTTATCTTCCGGATCGATCAGCCTCATCACCGTCCTGAAAGCCTTAACAAAAGAGCCTTTGGTGAAATCACTCTCATAATAGATATTACCTGCAAAGGGCGCTTTCAGCACCTGGGCATCTGAACGGCTCTTAAGTTCCGTAAGCTGTTCTTCCAGTGCCTTGATCTCTCTGTCCCGGACTTCTGTCTGCTGCTTTTTATTCAGCTTCACTTCTTCAATATCCAGCTGTTTCAGCTGATAGTCCTTTGAATCTGCTCCGGACCTTTCTTTGATCTCCTGAAGCTCTACTTCCAGAAGCTGGATGTTCAGGTCTGAGATACGGTCTTCATAAGCTCCGTTCTGTGTAATATTGTCGATATTCTCCTGAAGCGATGCCATGCTCTTCTGGATGCTTTCATGATCCAGGGTCACCAGCACATCACCCTTTTCCACATGCTGGCCCGGATAGACCGGGATATCTTCTACCGTACCGTCTACTTCAAAGTAAAGTTTCGTGACACTGGCCTCTACGGATCCTTTGTAGGAAACATAATCCGACATTTCTCCCCGGGTTACTACAGCAGTGTCGATGGAAACGCCTACCGGCTCCATCAGGTCGGGGACCGCTTCATTGACCGAGCCGCCTTTACAGGAGACTGTCATAAGAAGCATCAGAAAAAGGATGGCTGCCGTTACTCTGCACTTTAAAGATCTGTCTTTCTTCTCTCTCATTTCACGATCACTTCCTCTCCTTCTTCCACGCCGGATTTGATTTCCGTAACGATGTTCCCTACCAGCCCTATATCTACTTCACGGAAGGAGCGGACTCCACTGTCCATCAGATAATAGACCACGGAGACCCCATTGATCTCTGTCACCGCGGCATTCGGGACATTGAGTACATTTTCTCTGTGGTCCAGGACCAGTTCCAGCCATCCTGCCGTATTATCGGAAAAACTCAGGCTGGATTCTGTCAGGGTGAAATAGACATATCCCCGTTTCCCTTCCGTATGTGCAGTCTCTGGTATATTCAGCTCTGCCTCCGTAACAGCTTTGGCCTCATAATCCTGGCTGTTGACGGTTATGGTGTAAACAGCATCATAATCGATCTCGTCCCAGAGACTGGTCTCGCCCCTGAACAGCAGCATCCTGGCGTCTGACATCCGGATCATTACCTGGCCTTTCTGGCTGGTCTCTCCCACTTTCGCCGTGTAGGTATAAGTCACCGTCCCGTCGAAAGGTGCTGTCAGCCGTCTTTCATCCATGTTTTTCTGGTAGTCCTCGATCCTCAGGTTAAGGATATATAATCTGTCATTAAGGCTCTCCGCCGCTGCATCGTACTGGTCCATGACAGCCTGCCGGGCACTGGCGATATCCTCTTCAGAAAGTCCCTGGGTCCTGACTGCGCTTCTTTTCAGTGCCAGGTCCCGTTTCTCTTCATTCTGCTGCAAAGAAAGTTCCAGGCTTTCCTTCTGGTCTTCCAGACTGTCGATCTTTGACTTCAGATCTCCCATGTCCAGTTCCGCCAATATATCGCCCTTTTTCACATCATCGCCGGCCTGTACAAAAAAATCACCATAGCTCAGGCCGGTAAGTGAGAAGCTAAGTTCCTTCGACTGCAAAGGCACATAGCTTAAAGAAAGACGTTCCGACCTGACCACATCGCCCACTTTGCACAGGGCTGTCTTATAATTCGCGCCCTCGTACTCTCTTACGGTGGGGGCATGCGCGAATGTCTCTTCCTCCGGCAGCAGCGAGCAGGCAGAAAAAGCCATGCAAAAAACCAGCACAGCTGTTCCGAAGACTGCCCTATACCTTCTTTTTTTCACATTTTTCTTTTTCACTGGTCAAACCTCTTAGTTCCGGCAGCGCCCGCTGCCTCTCATTATATCTATTATAACACAACTTCTCGGGCTTTGCCCACTAAAATTTGTGCAGATTTATGTAAATAATACGAACTTTTTATCTTAAAAACCGGCTTTTTAACGAAAAAAGGCCGGAACATACTGCCGTTCCGGTCTTTAAGATTTTGATCTATTCTTTTATTACAAGTTCCGCGATCTGTACCGTATTTGTAGCCGCACCTTTCCTGATCTGGTCGCCGCAGCACCAGAGGGTCAATGCATTGGGAAGCACCATGTCTTCACGGATCCTGCCTACGAACACCAGATCCTGGTCTGATGTTAAGAGCGGCATAGGATAACGATGATTCGGAAGATCATCCACCAGCACACAGCCGGGAGCCTTCTTGATCAGCTCTTTCGCCTGCTCCGGTGTGATCTTATCCTTTGTCTGGACAGTAACAGAAACTGAATGGGACCGTACCACCGGCACCCTGACGCAGGTACAGGTGACTTTCATCTCCGGCAGATGCATGATCTTCCGGCCTTCGTTCCGAAGTTTCAGCTCCTCCGTGGTGTAATCCAGCTCTGACGGCGATCCTATTTCAGGGATCACATTAAAGGCCAGCTGATGCTGGAACACCTTAGGTTCATAAGTCTCATTCTTAAGACCGGCCTCCACTTCGTTCATCAGCTCCACAGGACCGCCGGCACCCGCGCCAGAAGCTGCCTGATAGGTAGAAGCGATCATAGCCGTGATCTCTGTGGCAGAATTCAGCCCATTCACCGCTGTGGTGGTGATAATGGTGGTGCAGTTAGGATTCGCAATAATACCCTTATGCCACTTCACATCCTCCGGATTGATCTCCGGGACCACCAGCGGAACGTCCTCATTCAGCCTGAATGCAGAAGAATTATCGATAAATACAGCGCCGGCCTTTACGATATAAGGTGCCATATCCTTAGCAACAGCATTAGCCGCTGCACCCAGGACGATGTCCATTCCTTCAAAGGCATCGTGTGTGGCTTCCTGAACGGCTATCTCCTGCCCCTTAAAAGGCAGCAGTTTCCCGACACTGCGGCTGCTGGCCAGGAGTCTTAATTCTCCCACCGGAAAATCACGTTCTTCCAGGATCTTCATCATCTCCCGGCCGACCGCGCCGGTCGCTCCCAAAATCGCTACATTGTACGTCTTCATCCTAAGCCCCTTTCCTGCCTTGAATCAGCATTCTGTTTTTTATACACTGGCAAAAAACTTATCATATAAGGATCTTACCGCATTATTGAAATCTTTTTCTTTTACCCCGATAATGATGTTCAGTTCTTCCGGTCCCTGGGAGATCATACGGATATTGACGTTGCTTTCGCCCAGTGCCTGGAAGATCTTTCCGGAAGAACCGGAACGGAAGGCCATCTTACGGCCTACCACCGCTACGATAGCGATGTTTTCTGAAACGTGGATGTGGTCCGGCTTCATCTCCTTCTGGATATCTGCCAGGATCTGGTAGCGTACCGGGTCGAAGATACGGGTCTCCACCACCACGGAGTAACAGTCGATGCCTGACGGCGCGTAAGAAATGACCACATTATATTCTTCAAAGATCTCCAGGATCCTGCGAAGAGACGATACTTCAGAAGACATCCCGCTCTTTGTCACGGTGACGATGTCAAAGCCTTTCTTTCCGGCGATACCGGTGATCAGGCTTCCTTTCATCTGGTCTTCTTCATCAAAGGCCTCCCGGATCATAGTACCGGGGTCCTGAGGATCATTCGTATTCCGGATATTCAGGGGGATGTTCTTCTCCCTCACCGGGAAGATGGTCTGTTCATGAAGCACCTGGGCGCCGATGTACGAAAGCTCCCGAAGTTCTGAATAAGTCACCTGCCGGATGCTCTGTGCTTCAGGTACGATCCTGGGATCTGCCATGAGGATGCCTGAAACATCTGTCCAGTTTTCATACACATCGGCATCTAAAGCTGCCGCTGCATAGGCCCCGGTGATGTCAGAGCCGCCCCGGTCCAAAAGACGGATACGGCCGTCCGGCATGGCGCCGTAAAAGCCGGGGATCACGCATTTCCGTCCGACTGCCAGGCGTCTTAATGCCTCATAGGAGCTTTCCTGATCCACACTGCCGTCCATGGAAAACTGAAGCCACATGGCAGCGTCGATGAATTCATAGCCCAGAAAATCCGCCATCAGTTTCGCACTGAAATACTCGCCGCGGCTGACCAGCTTTTCTTCCGAAATACCTTCATTCATCTCCTGGTACAGATCATCAAAAGCAGTTTCCAGGTCTGTTTTCAGTCCCAGCGCATTGCGGATACTGATATACCGGTCCTTGATCATCTGGAAGACAGACCCGCAGGAGACACCATATTTGATATGGGCGCTGCAAAGGTACAAAAGGTCCGTGATCTTATGGTCATCCGATGTCCTTTTGCCTGCGGCGGAGACCACCACCACCTGGCGGGAGGGATCCATCTCGATGATTTCTTTGACTTTACGGTAATGTGCGGCATCCGCCATGGATGAACCGCCGAATTTGGCTACCTTCAGCATGCTTTCTTTTCTCTCCTCCCCGTCACTCTAACGCTGCCATGAAAAATCCCGGGTCTTTTTCTTTCATCTGTTTAGCCCAGAGATGGATCTCATCCACATAAGCTTCCAGGCAATAGACCCCTTCTGCCTCCTCATGAGCTGTCTCCAAAAGCCACCGGTCCTCGGCAACAGTCCTCACATAGTACAGACGTTTGACATGGTTTTCCGGTACTTTCCTCTCCCGCTTCACGGTATAGAACGTCTCCGGAGTTTCCAGGATATCGATGAGGTCCTCCACCACGTTATGGGCTGTGGGGAAGCGCCCCGCCCCTTCGCCGATGAAGCTCTGGGTACCGCAGTAGCTGCCGGTATAATAGACCAGGTTATAATTCGCCGGAATGGCGGAAAGAATATCGCCGGACTTTAAGAAAACCGGCTCAACAAACGCTTTTTCGATCTGGCCGTCTGCGTTTTTAACTGCACAGGCCTTTAATTTCAGTGTCAGTCCGTTTGAAACGCCCCAGGATACATCCTTAAGGCGCACGGTCCGGATACCGAAGGTCGGGATGGCCTCTTCGGGGATCGATACATCGAAAGCTGTATTCGCGGAGATCAGCACTTTGCGGCGGATGTCATCCCCGTCGATATCGGCAGAGGGATCTTTCTCCGCATAGCCAAGGTCCTGGGCTTCTTTTAAAACAACGTCAAATTCAGCCTGTTCAGTCAGCATCTTATGCAGGATAAAGTTCGTGGTACCGTTCATGATGCCGCCCACTTCAAAGATGTCACTGACTCTCCGGGCCCGTTCGATATTAACAAGCCATGGAATAGAACCGCCCACTGCTGCCGTACAGCGAAGAAAAACACCGTTCTTCTCTGCCAGAGCAATGAGTTCATCATAACATGCGGCCACCACAGCTTTATTCGCGGTAACCACATTTTTCTTCTGTTCCATAGCCTCTTTGATATACTCAAAGGCCGGATGGATGCCGCCCATGACCTCCACTACTGTATCTATCTCAGGATCCATGGTGATCTCGGAAAGATCCGCGGCTGTCCTGCCCTCCATTTCATCATCTATCACGAGAGAGAGGATCTTTTTTACCTCCATATCTTCCCGTTTCTTTATGATCCTGTCCACGCCCACACCGATGGTTCCGTGGCCTAAAAGTCCTATCTTCATCATACCGGCATTCCTTTACTCACATTCAGAGAAAAAACTATGTGTCCTGACGCCTTAATTTTTTTAATAAAACACAGGAAAAACTTGCTTTTAATAAAGAAATAGTTTATCATAACTCTGATACTTTTTCAAGTCTGAAAGGGAAAAGATATGAAATATACCAGTACCCGCGGGAATTCTCCCACCCTTACATCTTTAGAAGCCGTCCTGGAAGGCCTGGCCTCTGACGGCGGTCTGTTCATGCCCCTTGACCTGGACTTTAAGAGTTTTGATGTCTCCGGCATCTTCGACCTGAATTTCCAGGGGATCTCCGAACGCATCCTTTCTTTCTTCTTCGATGATTTCCCGGATATGAAGCGGCTGGTGGAAAATGCCTACAAAGACAGCTTCACGGCCTGCGACATCACGCCGGTACAGGCGGTGGATGACCGTTATGTGCTGGAACTTTTCTACGGTCCTACCTTAGCCTTTAAGGATGTGGCACTGCAGATCCTGCCCTACCTCATGTCCGAAGCCCGCCAGGTCACCGGAGATGCCAAAGAGATCCTGATCCTCACTGCCACTTCCGGCGATACAGGGAAGGCTGCCCTGGAAGGGTTCAAGGACGTGCCCGGCATCCGTATCTGCGTCTTCTTCCCCTACGGCGGCGTCAGCCCCATCCAGCAGCTGCAGATGACCACCCAGCGGGGCGAAAACGTGCGTTCCTGCGCTGTATTCGGTAATTTCGATGATACCCAGACCGGTGTCAAGACTATCTTTGAAAGCGCTTCGGAAGAATGTGCAGCAAAGGGCACCATCCTTTCCTCTGCGAATTCCATCAATGTGGGCCGCCTGGTCCCCCAGGTCGTCTACTATTTCAAAGCCTATGGTGATCTTTTGAAAGCTGGTGTCATCCAGGAAGGTGATCCGGTCAATTTCACCGTTCCCACCGGGAATTTCGGTGATATCCTGGCCGGCTTTTTCGCCAAGTGCATGGGGCTTCCTGTAAAGAAACTGATCTGCGCCTCCAATACGAACAATATCCTGACGGATTTCCTTACCACGGGCGTATACGATAAAAACCGGCCCTTCTATAAGACCTTGTCCCCTTCCATGGATATCCTGGTCTCAAGCAACCTGGAGCGGCTTCTGTACCTGTTGTCCGGCCATGATGCGGCTTACATTTCAGAGCTGATGACGAAGCTGAATACTGCCGGATGCTATGAAGTGACCCCGGAGATCCTGAAAGCCCTGCAGGAGACTTTCTCCTGCGGTTTCGCCGATGATACCGCCACGAAAAAGACTATCCGCCAGGTCTTTGAAACAGAGCATTATCTTATGGATCCTCATACGGCCGTAGCCTGGAGAGTTTCTAAAGAGTTCTCTGCCTCCGGCGATGAAGACGCGGCCCTTCCCAACATCGTCCTCTCCACCGCCTCCCCGTATAAATTCCCGAAGGCCATCGCAGAGAGCCTGGATATTCCTGTTTCCGAAGATGAATTCGAGCTTATGGAAGCTATCCAACAAGTGTCCGGCGTCCCGATCCCGAAAAACCTGGCAGAACTTAAGAGCCTGCCGGTACGGTTTACAGATGTGATAAAAAAAGAAGACATGGCAGATTATGTAAGAGCCATGGTAGAATAAAGACAGTGCATAATAAACGGGTCCCGGAGAATATTCCTCCAGGACCCGTTTTTTCTATAGTCTGTTCAAGTTTACACACCAAAGCTGAAGATGATCCCCACCACGGCGGATACAGCCAGAAACACCACGGGATGAAGTTTACTGATCTTTGCCAGTACTTTATTCCCTTTAAGCTTCTTAAAAGTGCCCAGATTCATGAGAAGCCACAGAGCAGCAGCCAATATCACAGCTTCCCACCGGATGCCTGAAAACGCTGTTTTTACGCTTTCAAAGGCCCCTGTATCAAACAGGGCGATCTTCGCGACCCCTAAGCAGGCCGCTGCAATCAGGCCGGTGGAGGCTGGACGCAGGCCATAAAAAGCAGACTGGACATATTTATTATCCTGGAAAGCTTTCAGGATCTTCGCTACGATGATAATGATAATGATGGAAGGGAAGATCAGGCCCAGAGTCGCGCATAAAGCCCCGGGGATCCCCGCCACCGTAAAGCCGGTATAGGTAGACATATTGACGCCGATGGGGCCGGGGGTACACTCGGAAACCGCGATCATATCCGCCAGCTGGTCGGCTGAATACCAGCCGGTACGCGCAGAGATATCCTGCAGGAAAGGAAGGGTGGCCAGACCGCCGCCGATGGCAAACAGGCCTGCTTTGGCAAATTCATAAAATAACCTGAGATAGATCATGCCGCTTTCTCTCCTTTCTTAAAAAGGATCTGGGCTGCGATGCCGGCTGCCGCTGCCAGCAGCACGAATATGATGGGTGAGACATCCAGAAACAGTGAACCCACCATGACCAGCAGGAAGATCCCCATGGTCACCGCATCTTTAATGGACGTTTTTCCCAGCTTGACTACAGCATTCAGGATCAGCACAAATACACAGATCCTGATACCGGCAAAAGCATTTTTCACCACTGCCAGGTCTGCGAAGTTGGAAATGAAGGCAGCAATGATCGTGATAATGACCAGGGAGGGAAACACCACGCCTAATGTCGCCACCACACCACCGATGATGCCCCGTGTCTTATTGCCGATAAAGGTAGCCGTATTTACGGCGATGATACCCGGTGTGCACTGACCTATGGCATAATAATCCATCAGTTCATCGTTCGTGGCCCATTTACGCTTTTCCACGACCTCCTGCTGCAGCATCGGCAGCATGGCATAGCCTCCGCCGAAGGTCAGCCCGCCGATCCTGGCAAAAGTCAGAAACAGATCTAAAAGTTCTTTCATATAACTCCTTTCCGGAACTGATCTTAGTTTCTATCAGTTTACCTGATGTCTCTGCACACCGCAGCTGTCAGCCGGTAAGCCTCTCCGGCTGCCTCCACGATGGCTTCTTCAAAAACACATTTATCCGACAATATATCGATCTCTGTCGGGTGCATGAAGATCCCTGCCCCCGTTATTTTAGCTGCCGCCTCTTTCCGGCACCAGGCCCGGGTATAATCCTCCTGAAATACTCTTTGCTCTTCCTGAGTAAGAAATCTGGCGGTCAGCGATTCTTTCCACACGGTCCTGACACATTCAATATCCACCCCCACCGGACAGTCGCTTACAGCAGCCGCTACCGCGCCTTGGGTATGGGAAATGCTGAAGAAAAGATCCTCTCTGTCTTTAAAGAAGGGCTTCCCCTGTTCTGTAAAGACAACTTCTACGGCGGCTGCCCCCGTCTCATCCAGCAGTTTTTCAAGCAGCAGCCAGGCCTTCACAGAGGTCTGCCTGACCTTCGGATTCCTGTAGGCAGTCACATGTTCTATCAGTTTTTCTCCAAAAACAGCCAGTTTTTCCAGGGCTGTTTCTTCCGGAATGTCCAGTATTTTATCCGGTGCTATGGCTTCCCATCTTACATTCAGATGCATGGATCTCAACTTTCTTCCTAGTATCAGCATCCCGGCTTTATAAAAGCCGGGATGCCTTATGTTATTCTTTTACCTGGCCGTAATAAGCTTCCGGTCCATGTTTTCTTTTATAATGTTTCTCAGAAACATAGAGGGGCAGGGATGCCTCCGGATTCAGCAGCAGTGTTTTAAACGCCATCTCCGCCACTGTATCCATGACTACGGCATGATAGACAGAAGCTGCGGCATCTTTTCCCCAGCTGAAGGGGCCATGATTCTTTACCAGGATCCCCGGCACAGACATGGGATCGATCTTCCGTGAATTTAAGCATTCCGCAATAACTTTTCCGGTATTTCCCTCGTAATCCTCTTCCACTTCTTCCTGGGTCAGAGACCTGGTACAGGGAATATCACGATAGAAATAATCCGCATGAGTGGTCCCCAGTGCCAGAATCGCCCGGCCAGCCTGGGCAAAAGCCACGGCATTGACAGAATGGGTATGGGTGATGCCGCCGATCTCAGGAAATGACCGGTACAGATATAAATGGGTCTTCGTATCCGAAGAGGGCCTCCATTTGCCTTCTACAGTCTCACCGGTCTCTAGATCTACCACTACCATGTCTTCCGGCGTCATGCCATCGTAATCCACGCCGGAGGGTTTGATGACCACCAGGCCGCTTTCACGGTCGATACCGCTGACATTGCCCCAGGTATAGATCACCACGCCCCGCCGAACCAGTTCCAGATTCTGTTCGCAAACCTGCTTTTTAAGCTCTTCCAGCATAATGAACTCCGGATATTAAAGACCTTTGTACATCTTTGCGTAGTAATTCTGATATTCTCCGCTGATGATCTCTTCCCACCAGTCACGATTATCCAGATACCATTGGATAGTCTTCTTGATGCCCTCCGCAAAGGTGGTCTCGGGAAGCCAGCCTAACTCATTATGGATCTTAGTGGGGTCAATGGCATAACGCATATCATGGCCTTTTCTGTCTTCCACATAAGTGATCAGGCTTTCCGGTTTGCCCAGCTCCTTACAGATCAGCTTCACGATGTCGATGTTCTTCATCTCATTATGGCCGCCCACATTATAGACTTCACCTACTCTGCCGTTATGGATGATGAGGTCGATGGCCTTGCAGTGGTCTTCCACATACAGCCAGTCTCTCACATTCAGGCCCTGTCCGTAGACCGGCAGGGGTTTATCATTCAGGCAGTTCGCGATCATTAACGGAATCAGCTTCTCCGGGAAATGATACGGTCCATAGTTATTTGAGCAGCGGCTGATGGTCACCGGCAGGCCGAAGGTACGGTTATAAGCCATGACCAGAAGGTCGGCGCCGGCCTTACTGCTGGAGTAGGGGCTGGAGGTATGGATAGGGGTCTCCTCCGTAAAGAAAAGATCCGGACGGTCTAAAGGAAGATCGCCATACACTTCATCGGTAGAAACCTGATGATACCGCTGAATACCGTATTTCCGGCAGGCATCCATCATGACGCTGGTGCCAATGATATTTGTCTGCAGGAAAATAGAAGGATCTTCGATACTGCGGTCTACGTGGCTCTCTGCCGCGAAGTTCACCACCATATCCGGCTTCTCTTCTTCAAACAGCTGGTACACACCTTCTCTGTCACAGATGTCCAGTTTCACAAAACGGAAACGGGGGTCATCCATGATATCTTTCAGTGTGCTTAAATTCCCTGCATAAGTCAGCTTATCCAGACACACGATCCTGTAGTCCGGATGCTTTTTCATCATGTAGAAGATAAAATTGGAACCAATAAAGCCGGCACCGCCGGTAACAATAATCGTCATAACTCCTCCTGAGTGTCTTTTTTTATTTTTTGAGGGACAATATGATCTCACAGATCCTGTCCACATCTTCAAGCGCAAGATCCGCATACATGGGCAATGTCAGCACCCGGTCAGCCAGATACTTGGCTACAGGCGTCTTCTCTGCCCCGGCAGTCGGAAGATCCGCATAACATTCAAAGCTGTTGGTAATAGGGTAAAAATACTTTCTGGCCCCGATATCATTTTCCTTCAGTTTCTGAAACACTTCGTCCCTGTCAGCGCCAAAGCCGTCAAAAACCACCGGGAAATAAGCATAGTTGGGTTCCACATCTTTCTGCGGCGGGCAGAGCTTTATGCCTTCAACGCCTGATAAATGAGAAAAATACCGTTCCATGACTGCTTTTCTCTTAGCCAGTTCCTCATTAATATGACGCAGATTACAAAGACCCATGGCTGCCTGGAACTCACTCATCTTTGCATTGCCGCCTACGAAGACCACACGCTCTGTTCCCCGGATGCCGAAATTCTTCATGTCATTCATAGTACTGACAAGCGCGTCGTCCTTAAAGCAGACACACCCGCCCTCGATGGTATTGAATACCTTCGTGGCATGGAAACTGAACATGGAGGCGTCGCCGAAATTCGCCGAGGGCACCCCCTTGTATTTTACTGCAAATGCATGGGCAGCATCATAGATGACCTTAAGGCCGTATCTGTCCGCGATCTCCTTAATGCGCTCCACATCACAGAATACGGGGATGAGTCCATTTCTTACAATGGCGTGTGTCGTAGAGGCAAAGGTGAAAGGTGTCGTGATCACTTCCGATCCTGCAGGAAACCCCATGGCTGCAATGACGTTTTCCAGCGCCAGATGCCCATTTGTGTAAAGCACCACATGCGGACACTCCAGGAACTGCTCCAGTTCAGCCTGCAGCGTCTTATGTTCGATTCCCATATTTGTCAGCCAGTGGCTCTCCCACAGTTTCCTGATCTCCTCGATATATTCCTCAAAAGGAGGCAGGGAAGAACGGGTAACGTTTATATTCATAATAAATCGATTCTCCGTTATATCATACAAAAAGTATTTTTAAAGTCCAAACTTCTTCAATGCTTCCAGGATCACCTGATCCATGTCATAATACT
>CACZSO010000145.1 GCA_902783795.1 uncultured Eubacteriales bacterium | reverse complement strand
TACACATACGGTTTACCGGCAGGATCTCAAAGACCTGCGCATCCGCCAGCAGATTCATCACTCGGGGGCCGACTTTCGCCTTAACGACCGGCACTTTCAGCATACGGTAATACCGGGGCGTGCTTTCCATCACAGCTTCCGGCAATCCCGCTTCTTTCATCTTCTTTTTCGCTTTGGCGATGACCAGGATCGATACAGTCTGCTTGACCGCCTCCATCTGCTTTTCCGCCTCAGCCTGTTTTCTCTGCATCTTTCTGCCGTATATCAGGGCAAAGACCAGAACACCTATGATAAGTACACCTAATACGATCAGTACGATTCCCCACCAGGGCATGACCAGTCCTCCTGCATTCATAATCCGCAACCTATGTTACGGTGATCTCCCCTAAAACCGGGGATGGAATGAATAATAATTATAACAAATACAAGGCTTTACTGCAAGCCTCAATCATAATTTTCGATCAGTATTTTCTCCGCGTCCCCTATGTCGAACTTAAGGACAGAGGAGGCGAAATCCACAAATCTTTCCGGATCATCGGAAACATAAAATTCATGTTTCGGCGGAAGATTATCCGGAATACGGCTGAGATTATGACTTTCCAGCAGCCGCATCAGTTCCCGGGAAGTCTCATAAGCCGGATTGATAAGCGTCACTTCCTCGCCCAAAAGGCTGCGGAAGGTGGAACGAAGCAGCGGATAATGGGTACAGCCCATGATCAGGGTATCGATCCCCTGGTCCTTCAGGCCATTAATATAACGCTGCACCACTTCAGAAGTGATATCGTCATGCCACCAGCCCTCTTCCACTAAGGGTACTAACAGCGGACAGGCTTTCTGGAACACTTCCACTTCCGGGTCCAGTTCCCGGATGTAGTCGATGTAGACGCCGGAATTCACCAGTCCTTCCGTCCCGATGACACCCACTTTCTTATTCGATGTAGAATGAACAGCCGTAAATGCCCCCGGTTTTACCACACCGATCATAGGCACATCGGCGGCATCCCGGAAGTCTTCCAGCACAGCCGAAGCCGTATTGCAGGCCACCACGATGGCCTTCACTTCCCTGGTCTTCAGGAAGTTTACGATCTGCCGGGAATATCTCAGCACTGTCTGGCGGGATTTGGAGCCATAGGGCACTCTGGCCGTATCACCAAAATACACGATCCTCTCTCCCGGCAGCTGGCGCATGATCTCCCTGGCCACCGTAAGTCCTCCCAGACCTGAATCGAAAACGCCTACGGGCGCTTGTCTTGAAATCATCTCATCCTCCGGTCAATGTTCCTTCCGCATTTCTGCGGTATCGAGAAGGCGCTGGATGAGCCCTTTTTTCGAAAGCCCCGCGGCTTCAAATAACATGGGGTACATGCTGATGGCCGTAAAGCCAGGCATGGTATTGATCTCGTTAAAGACCAGACCCTTATCATCCACAAAGAAATCCACCCGGGACAGAGAATAGCCGTCCACAGACTTAAAGATCTTCAAGGCTGTTTCACGGATGTTTTCCCTGATTTCCGGCGGAAGGTCCGGGTCTGTCAATGTCTTTGATCCACTGTTCACATATTTAGAGTCAAAATCATAGAAATCTGCGGCGGATACGATCTCTCCCACGCCGGAGGCCACTGCTTCCCGGTCTGTCCCGAGAACGGCGCACTCGATCTCACGGCCGATGATCCGTTCTTCCACCAGGATCTTCGAATCATGGAAAGAGGCATCCAGAAGCGCGTCTTTCAGCTCTTCCCGATCATTTACCAGATGAACGCCCACCGAAGAACCGGCACAGGAAGGTTTGACAAATACAGGATAAGGCAGCGCATCTTCTACCTTCTTCACCGCCTGGTCCATGTTTTCCAGTTCATTCCGGTAAAGCCAGGTATAATCCGCCTGCCGGACACCCAGAGTCTGGGCCACTACTTTGGTATGGATCTTATCCATGCAGACAGCGGAAGATAAAACACCGCATCCGACATACGGGATCCGGGCCAGTTCAAAGATGCCCTGGACGGTCCCGTCCTCACCGTATAATCCATGAAGCACCGGAAATGCCACATCGATGGGGATACGGCCTGCCCCGCTTCTGTCCATGACATACAGACATTTTTCCGTCGCATCCGGCGACAGGACGGCATGCTCTTCGCTCATGACCCAGGACCCGTCCCTGATGCTTTCTATATCATCCACAAAGACCCAATGGCCTTCTTTGGTGATTCCTGTCAAAATGATCTCATATTTCTCCCGATCGATGTTTTCCACGATGTTCAGGACTGACATGCAGGAGATATCGTGTTCAGAGGACTGTCCTCCGAAAAGTACCAGACAATTTTTTTTCATCTTCATACTCCGCCTTCAGGCTTAAGAAGCTGATATACTCACTTGATTTTTATCAGATCCGGCAGGCTGTAAAGCCAGGCCTATCTAATATATTTTACCATAATAAAGCATTTGGTACAAGGGTTATCTTTATGACTCAGACCAGCATCGACACCGTGCGTGTCATCCGTGTATAAGGTTCTTCCCGCAGTTTTTCGCTGCATCTTCTGGCTGCGTCATCATCGTCAAAGATGCCGAAGACCGTGGGACCGGATCCGGTCATCATGGCATTCAGAGCCCCGTTTTCCTTCATAAATTCTCTGATCAGCCGTACTTCAGGCACCAGGTTTTCCGTGACACCCTCCAGTACATTGCCCATCTGGCTGCAGACACCGTTAAGATCCTGTTCCTGCAAGGCTTTCATCATTCCGTCAATGTCCGGGTGGACCGTATGTTCATCCAGGACCAGGCTTTCATAGACAGTCTTTGTGGAGGCAGAAGCTGCGGGTTTAGCCAGCACCACCGTACAGTCCGGGCAGGGAGGAAGTTCTGTCAGGATCTCTCCGATCCCTTCCGCCAGAGCCGTTTTCCTCATGATACAGTAAGGTACATCGGCGCCCAGGGATTTTCCCAGCTTCATCAGGGTATCCCCCTCTTCCTTCAGTTCAAAGATACGGTTGATCCCATGCATGACAGCGGCTGCATCCGTAGAGCCTCCGGCCATACCGGCCGCCACAGGGATCCGCTTCTCCAGCGTCATCTTAAGGCCGCCGGGAAGCTTGTAAGTTTCAAACATCAGGGCCGCCGCCTTCACCATCAGGTTGCGGCCGTCTGAAGGCAGGAACTTAAGGTTAGATGTTAAGGTGAAGCCCTCTTCTTTAGTCCGTATCAGTTCGACCCGGTCAAAGAGACGGATGTTCTGCATGATCATCCGGACTTCATGATAACCATCTTCTCTTTTCCTCAGCACATCCAGGCCCAGGTTGATTTTCGCAAACGCTTTTAAGGTAATTTCATTCATGACCAAAACATACGAAAGAGCTCCCGGTATGCCGGGAGCTCCAAAAAGCATTCTTAAAATCAGTCGATAACAGAGACAACTCTGCCGGAACCGACTGTACGTCCGCCTTCACGAATAGCGAAACGAAGACCCTGCTCCATAGCTACATTGTGGATCAGCTCGATGCTCATCTCAACGTTGTCGCCGGGCATGCACATTTCTGTACCAGCAGGAAGGTTGCAGACACCGGTAACGTCCGTTGTACGGAAATAGAACTGAGGACGATAGTTGTTGAAGAACGGAGTATGACGGCCGCCTTCATCCTTTGTCAGAACGTACACCTGAGCGGTGAACTTTGTGTGGCATGTGATGGAACCGGGCTTAACAATAACCTGTCCACGCTCGATTTCTGTTCTCTGGATACCACGAAGAAGTGCGCCGATGTTGTCGCCTGCCTGGCCTTCGTCAAGAAGTTTGTGGAACATCTCAACACCAGTAACAACGGACTTCATGGGTTCGGGCTTGATACCAACGATTTCAACGGGATCGTTCACATGAATAACACCACGCTCTACTCTACCAGTTGCAACTGTGCCGCGGCCTGTGATCGTGAAGACATCTTCTACAGGCATCAGGAACGGCTTGTCAAGCGGACGCTCGGGCTCAGGGATGTACTCATCTACTGTAGCCATGAGTTCCATGATCTTGTCGCCCCACTCGCTGTTGGAATCTTCAAGAGCCTTAAGAGCGGAACCCTTGATGATCGGGCATCCTTCGAAATCGTACTCTTCAAGCTGCTCTGTCACTTCCATCTCGACGAGCTCGATCAGCTCCTCGTCATCGACCATATCGCACTTGTTCAGGAACACTACGATGTAGGGAACGCCGACCTGACGGGACAGAAGGATGTGCTCCTTTGTCTGAGCCATAACGCCGTCAGTAGCTGCGACAACGAGGATAGCGCCG
>CACZSO010000144.1 GCA_902783795.1 uncultured Eubacteriales bacterium | reverse complement strand
GTTTTGAACAGCTTTTCCCAGATCACTTCATGGGCCAGCGGATCCATACCCCGGATCATAGGCGCAAAATCCTTTAACACTTCAAAAGCGCCCCGGGATCCGCTGCCTATGGCTACACCGGCTTCACCGGTCCCCCAGAGGCCTTCGTCCGTATAGATCCTGACGATGATGGGGCGGGAACCGCCGCATCCCAGGTCTTTTTCCAGTGCCATCACTTCTATTTTACTGATCTTCATGTATACACTTCCCGTTTTTCAGTATCTTCCCCGTCTGAAATTCTGATCTGTCAGAAAGATCCTTATGTCTATTATACTAGATCAGGGTCGAAATAGGAAGAAGTATCCTTGAAGAGACAGCTTGACTTTTATCTGCTGCCGGTTACAATAGGAAGTGAGAATAGGTTATAGTAATGATAAAACTGACGAACGGGCTGGAGATTCCCGCGGGGAGGCGCAGGGACCCAGAAGAAGAGACAGATGTATTCTGAGAAAATGATAAAGGAATCAGGTATTAAAAAGATTTAAGGAGAAACACATGAAAAAAATCAGAATCATTGCAGTTTTAATGATCATCTGCCTGCTGGCAGCCTCCTGTTCCGGCGGAGGCACCGTGGAACTGAGCAAACCGAATCAAACCTCAGAACCGGCTGTCACAAAGAGCAGCGAAACTCTGCCCAGCCGTACAGAAACACGTACTGAAACGGAACCAGTAAGTAAGACAGAACCCGGGAGTGAGACTGAACCGGGCAGCGAAGCAGAAACTTCGGAGACAGAAGATACGGCAGAAGCCACATCGGATACCGGCACGGAACCTGAAGAGATCACTTCAGATATAACCATGGAGAACTTCGTTAAGAAGCTGGAAGCCTGCAACTACGTGGCCGATGTCAAAAAATATATCAAGACTTCCGTGGTCTCTGCCGATCAGGTCACCTTGATCAATGATGCAGATAGACGCAGCGGATATGCGGTCATGACCCTGAATAACGAGACCTTCCGGGCCGAGATCTATGAAGATGAACTGTACGATATTAAGTTCATGACGCCCGGAAATGCGGTGGATGCGCTGAAGAAGATCCTTCCCAATAACTGGATCACCCTCTGCGGCGGCAATATGTTCGAACTGTTTTATAATAATGTGGATGATCCGCTGGAGTTTACTTCCAATGACGAGAATGTGAAGCTGACCCTGATGAGCCTCTGCGGATATCAGGAAAAAGTACTGCAGCTGGTCCAGGAAGTCCATATGAAGCTGGATGCAGCAGATCCCACATCCGTACGTTTCACCGCGGAAGTGGATGACGCCAGCGGGATGTACCATTATGACGATCTGGATCTGACCCTTCAGTTCGGCACGGCGGAAAGTGACCCAGACGTGGAAGAATGGCTGAACAGTCCGGTATATCCGGAAAGAAGGGCCGACTGGAATGAAGATGATGAAAGCGATCTGGACCTGGTATTCATGAGAGGATACGGGAGAGATACGGTCCCCTTCCCGGCTTTTGCCAGTTACGCCCTGATCTTTGATGATGAGGCTTACCAAAAATACAGTGAGATCAGGCTGACAGATACCCACGCTTTTGAACAGGATGTGGAAGATTATATAGCCCTGCTTAAGGAAAAGGGGTATCAGGAAGTTTCGGAGACTGCCGAGGACGGAAGCAGTATGACCGTGTACCGGCTTCCCTTAAGAGAAGCATACCGCTGCTTTGCAGAGCTGTATCCGTACTATGATGACGGCTTTGTGCTGGAAGGCGGGCTGTATTATGAAAACCCGGTTTATGAAGGACGGGAAGCTATCAACGAGGTCCTTCAGAAATACGAATTTGCCGCGTTAGAAGACACAGAAAATCTGAGTGGGTTTAATGCGGTGGATATTTCAGCCCAGAGGAGTGAAGGCTGGATCTACTTCTTTAATTATGCCCTTTATATGCCCTTTAAGCTGACATACAAAGACCTGGGGGAAGCAAAAGCTTATCTGGAAGCTTACGGAAACAAGCTTCTGGACTTAGGTTACAGCCAGACTTATACCCCTGAATCAGAGGGCGGACGGTATGAAAAAGCCAATGGCTTCCGTATATTCCGGTACACGTTTAATGAAGAAGAAAAGACGGTGACGCTGGAATTTAAGAATGAGACGTATATCACACCGGAAGAAGCCCGCATATTGATCCGCGATGCCGGTATTCCGGAGATAGAGATGGGAGAAGATACCACCGGCAGGAACCATACCCGCTTCCAGTATGAAAAGATGGGATTTCACGGTCTTTTCCTGGAATTATATCAGCTGTACGGCAGCACGGAAGAGGCGGAAGCCTTCCTGGATACTTATGTGGCCCGGCTGGAAGATGAAGGATACTACTATACGAACCCTGAACGGTTCGGCTCTTATAAACCCTTCCTGTATTTTAACGAAGAGCTGAAAAAGTATGTGGCCTTCGACCTGATCCGCGGAGATAGCAGTGCGGCTGTGAATCTGGAACTGGTCTCCATAGAGCCGGAAGACGATATGGTTCAGAGTATTTTAGGAAAATGATTAAAATAACATAAATAAAAAACATAAAGCCCTTTGGCCGGGGCAGATAAGGAGGTTATTTATGGCTGATTTTACGGTTCGTTATATGTCTGACTGCTTAAAGCGTCCCAATTCTTTTAAAGTAGTGATGCCGAATGATGTGCCTGAAGCGTTTACGGCGGATAATCCCAGTTTCCGGCGCCCCATGAAAACATTGTTCCTGCTGCATGGCTACACCGGTGACGCGGATAACTGGGTCCCCCAGATGCTTCCGATGAAGTATAACTTTGCCATCGTGATCCCTAACGGGGAGAATGGTTTCTGGCTGGACGGCATTTCCACCGGGCATCAGTATCAGACCATGCTGGGGGTAGAGTTGGTGAACTATGTGAGAAAGACCTTCGGCCTGGCAAAGTCTCCGGAAGATACTTATATCATGGGCCTTTCCATGGGCGGCTTTGGTGCGCTGCACACGGCTCTGGCATATCCCGAAGTGTTCGGTAAGGCAGCCTGCCTGTCTTCTGCGCTGATCGTCCATGAAGTGGCCGGGATGACGGAAGGAAGCGGCAATCCTACAGCGAATTATGAGTATTACCGCGAATGCTTCGGTGAACCTTCCAAAGTACTGGAGAGTGACAATAATCCGGAAACCCTCATAAAGAAACTGAAGGCTGCCGGAAAAGCGATCCCTGAGATCCTGATGGCCTGCGGTACGGAAGACTTCCTCCTGGAGAATAACCGTCAGATGCATGCTTTCCTGGAGCAGGAGAATGTCTCCCATACCTACATAGAAAGCCCGGGGATCCACGACATGAAATTCTGGCAGGAATATGTAGAAAAATTTGTACCGGTCATGTTCACGGATTAACCATGCACAGAATCAGCGGAGGATCATACTTTCTCAAAAAGAATATGCTGAATAGAAACAGTGAAGCAGGATATGTTCTATTTGTCACCCACTATTTACAGATCACCTCACTCAAAAAATAGTAAGAATGGGGGATACAAGGTGAATCAAACAGAAAAAGCCGCACCTTTATGATGCGGCTTTTCTCGTTGGAGCCAATGGGGACCGCGACCAAGCGAAGCGCGTATTCCCTGGAGGGGGGAACCCATGACCTCTCGCATGTAAGCTTTGGTTTCAAGATAAAAATACAGGAAAGGAGCTACTTGCGGGGTCTCTTTTTCCCATAATATAATCATGGTAATCGCAGTGGATCGTGCCAACAGTTTTTTGTATCCCTTTTGTAACTTATGTCAGTTATAATGGAAGAGAATAGCAGAGAAAACTCAGAAAATGGCAGATTATTGCAATAAACAACAGGAGAAAAACATGAAAACTGGTTTATAAACAGTGGCGGCATTGCTGCTGGTCGTGACGATCGCGGTCCAGGCACCGGTGCGTGCACTTGCCGGGAGCCAGGCTCCCCATACGCCCGATTACTTAAGCGAAGTGAAGATCGCGATGGGTGACAATGCGGAAAAAGACCTTGACAGCTATATCATCTTTAAGGATGAAAAAGGTGAGGCCTTTGATTTGAATAAAGGCGCCGGCGGCGGCTGGGGCTCCCAGGGGGACAAAAGAGTCATCCTGGGCTACAAGACCACAAAGAAACAGAACGAAGCCATCACGGATCTTGCGGTCATGAACATGAAGGGCGGCTATGACGTTCAGGAGTATGACGCCCTGATGAAGAGCTATATAGGTTCCCAGCTAAGTCCTTTCATCGATAAATTCCTGACGGCCATCAACGAGTATCGTGAGAACCTGAGATCGGATGACGAGGTGAACCACACCCGCGCTGAGTATGTCCGAGGTATTTTGAACAAGTTCACCGATAACGACTGCAACGGTGCAGGACTGGGAGATCTTCTCATAAATGAAACCATATACGAGATCGCAAAACCGCAGTTTGACATGCTTTCGGATAACGACAAACAGGAGATAGGCATAGTCGGAGTGAATGCCCGGGTGCGGAATACAGTTCCCGAGGGCGAGAAGAATCAGCACTGCGACATCCTTACGTTGTTTGCCCAGGCGGACGGTCAGATCATGATCTTGATCTATGATCTCATTACGAGAGGAGCGGACACGAATGAAAACAGCTGGATAGAGCGTTTTTCCGAACTCACGCCGGATGTTTTCTGGGATTCCTATGATATGTCCGCTCAGGATGCGAAGATCCAGGTAGCGAAAGAGTATGAGGACGATGCCAGGATCCTGATCCAGAACTGGGATACATTCCGTGAATTTCTGCTTGACGCGTCTGAAAACGTCGGGACCCTTCAATCGATGGACCTGCCGGATCATGAGGGTGCTGCTGCGAAGCTGAATGCGCTGAATGAAAACTCCTCCGATGAGGAACTTGTTGAAGCCTTTGCCAAAGGAGTCATCACACAACTGGAACAGGAGATAGTCTTTGATCTTGCTGAAAGCATCACGACTGCCGACTACCTGAAGTCCATTGATTATGATGATGGCACGATGTATGACTTCTTTACCCGGAGCAGCACGGATTTTGAGGGCGATCTGACACCGCTTTATCCGCTGATCGCCTCCTTAAGTGAGGGGCAGCGGGACGAAGCCCTGGAGATGGAGAAGAACAGGGCCAATGCGAGATTATTAAGCACAAAATCGATCATTTTGTGGGCAGTGACCGGTGTTGCCGCAATCGGCTTTATCCGCTCTCTCGTTAACCTGGGTATAAAAGACATCGCTTATGCGGAAGCGGTCGATAAATTAAAGGATATAATTGCGCGGAATCCAGCAAGAGAGGGTGCGGTAAAAGACTTCGGAAGATCACTGAGATTCGGAAGATCACCAGAGGGAGATCTAATAGTGAGCAGCAACGCTTCGGGCAGTGGAGAACCCCTGACTGTACAGGTACACAGGGAGTGGGTTTCCCGCATAGCGGCGGCCAATAAGACCGCGGCCTGGATGTCAGCCGGATATGCCGCAGCCCTGGTGATCCTGGCGGGCGTTTCAGCCTATCTGACCTGGCAGGACATGAAAGCTTTTTACAAAGTGGATTTCATTCCGATCCCGCACTATATGGTGGATGAGACCGCGATCACTTATTATAATAAGGATGGCCAGAAACTGGTAAAGGAGAACCATGCGGCATATTATAAAGCCGTGGCCTGCAGCCGCCCGGAAAACGATAAGAATTATAAGATTCTGGGAGACTGTGCGGATCTGAACGGTGACGTAGGCCAGCAGTGGGTGGCGCTCTACGCGTGCCGGGACAATAAAGCCTGCCAGCCGATCCTGGCGGATTCCCTGAAGGCAGTCGTGGGAAGCAGCGAGGTTCCTGCAGGTTATGAGACCGGCATCCACATGTTCGGGAGCGACGCCGCCTTCAATATGAACAACAAGATGTACGACTGGAACCAGAGTGCGAAGAGCATATATGTTTATTTCCAGATCGATAAAGAAGCCTCAGTAAGTTCTTCGACTTCCGGATCAGCTTTTACCGCCGGCTGGATCGTCCTGGTGGCCGTTCTCGGTGCGGTATTAGGCGCTGCTGTTACGGCAGTTTCGATGACAGTGGTCCGGAAAAAGCGTTATCTTGACATTAATACATGATCGGTCATTGACCTCTTCACCCTGCTCGTATTGATCCCTGCTCCATTGTCCGGATCGGTACGGAGCTTCTTTTCGAAATAGTTCCGCGAATTTCATTATTTTTTATTACTAAAGTGATTTTCATGAAAATATTATTTGTTGAGAACGAAACTGGACTGATACTTTTACAGACCAGTCCAATACAAAACTGCTTCCGGAAAAAGAGCCGGGCAGGACGGCAGGGCATACAGGAATCTGCTGGCTGTATTCTCTTACGGCTAATGCTGTATCCTTTGCAGCGGGACTGCTTATTCCGTTCCTGTAAAACCGGCAGACAGCGGTGAGAAGACCGTCAGAAACATTTGCGATAACAGCAGCCGAATACAAAAGCGTTGCGATCGAAAAAAAACGCTGCTGAAAAAGTGAGGAAATCTTGATAAAAACATACCTGTCAAAACAGGAAGGACATTAACAAACTTGTTGAAATCGGGAGAATATTATGCTGAAATTTGATGAAGAAAAACAGATCAGAAGCGTCAGAGGAGCGCTTCAGCTCCGGGAACCGATCGAAAAGGCGGCGGACCGGGTCTGGGACGCGGGCCTTAAAAACCTCTGCTGGCTGGGGATCGGCGGGACCTGGGCCAGCTGCCTGCAGGCTGCCTGCCACATGAAGGAAAGAACCGGGCTGGAAGTGTTTTCTGCCAATGCCGCCGAGTACTGCACCACAGGGGACAGACGGATCGGTAAAGGAACCTGCGTGGTGATATCCTCCGTTTCCGGAACCACTGCGGAAATGGTCGAGGCTGTAAAGAAAGCCCGGGAGGCAGGGGCATACGTCCTGGGCTTTATCGATCATGAACAGACGCCTCTGGCGGAATTGGTAAATACCTGCATTACTTATCCGGGGAATGAACAACTGAAGTTTTTCATGACGGCGGACCGTTTCCTGAAAAATGAAAAGGTCCTGCCGGATTATGAGGAAATGTACCATCAGTTCGACAGCTGCCTCCCCGAGGCGCTGGTATCCGTGGAAAAGGCAGCGGATGACTTCGGCAGGGAATTTGCGCTTGCCCATAAAGATGATCCTCTCCATTATTTCATCGGTGAAGGCACTCTTTACGGAGCGGCTTATTCCTATGCCATGTGTTACTGGGAAGAGATGCACTGGCTCCGCACGAAGTCTATCCACGCGGCGGAACTGTTCCACGGGATGCTGGAAATTCTGGATGAAGAGACGCCGGTCACCCTGTTTATCGGGGAAGACAGCCAGAGACCCCTGGGAGAGCGGGCGGAGCGCTTCCTTAAGAAGATCTGCCGGAACGCGACGATTATCGATACCCGGAATTACCGTCTTCCCGGGATCGATGATAAATACCGTCCCATGGTCTGCCATCTGGTGATGCATGCTGTAACGAACCGGATCGATGCCCATCTGGAAGCTTTGACCGGCCATGATATGAACCTTCGCCGGTACTACCGGCAGTTTGATTATTGATCCGACAGGAGGATAGCTATGAAACTGGCCTGTGTGGGGGATTGCTGCATTGATTATTATGATGGATCGGGAAAGGGGTTTCCCGGCGGGAACGCGGTAAATACAGCGGTTTATTTCCGCCGCCTAGGTGGGGAAGCTTCTTACACGGGTCCTGTGGGACAGGACCCTTACGGAGAGCAGCTCCGCGCTGCGCTTCTTGAAAAGGGCGTGGATATCAGCCATCTGAAGACCGTACCCGGCAAAACGGCCGTTACACACGTGAAGATTCAGAATGGCAACCGGGTCTTCGGAGCGTATGAAGAAGGCGTAATGGCGGATTTCCGGCCATCGGCCGAGGATGTTGATTTTCTCTGCAGCCATGATCTGGCTGCCGCAGTC
>CACZSO010000143.1 GCA_902783795.1 uncultured Eubacteriales bacterium | reverse complement strand
TCGTGGATATTCCGCGCCATGGTGAGCGCATCCTCATCTTCACATTCCGAAGCCATTTTAAGAGCGGATCCTAAACAGCCTTTCAAGGCAGAAGGGAGTTCATTATCTGTCCCGTTTTGTACCGCCAGTACGATCTCTGTGCCGGGATATAAGCGCTTGATGTTTATGGTGACCGCATGGAAATCACGGGATATGATCAGTTCATAATCATAAATGCCAGCCTGGGCTGTAAGGTCATAGATGGGTACCAGACTGTCTTCAGCCGCTTCCTCAGCTTCCAGAGGTCCCACCAGCTTATCGAACAGCTCATCTGAACAGAACAATGTAATTTCGTGTAAGCCTTTATGTATCCTTTTTTCAATAAAAGAAGCTGCCTTCGAAACATCGGGAAGCACCACAGCGTCCGCTGTGATCTTTGCCTCTGTGTAAAAAAGTTCCCGTATGGCAGTGGAAGAAGAATAGGACATTTTCGCGCCGGACATGCCGGAAGATGCTTCCAGTTCATGCAGGCGGCGGAAAGATTTATCCGACAATGTCTGGATCAGGTCTCCCACCAGGTACAGCCGGAATTCCGACGCCCCCTGGGCGCCCATCTGCCGGATGGCTGATGCCACATCGTCCTCAGTGTAGCAGATCATCTGCGGGACCTGGGCATAGACCACCTCTGTATAATGGAAGATCCCGCTGCTGGTGGAAGTCCCTTTATACTCATCCAGTTTGCTGGAGGCCACCATGATCTCTTCACTGAAGGCATCCTCTGCCAGCTCTTTCCGGAACTTCTGCTCTCTCACAATGTAGAAAGACGGCTGCTTTTCTTCAGCGAACCGCTCTATAGCTGCGGTAAACTGGGCCGCATTCTCCACCACGGCATAAGGTTCATCAAAAAGCACCGCATCAATGATATTGATCATCCGGCCATTCACCGAATAGCGGATATTGCTGTATCCGCCCTGTGCCGCATAATTAAACAGTTTGCTGTCATTATTCAAGGTTTCGGAAAGCCCTGCTTCGCAGATCAGGACGAAGGTTCCTTTCTTCTCTTTGGCAAAAGACCGAAGAGCTTCTTTCACCTCTTTATCATCCTTGCACTCTGCCCAGGCATTTTCGGTGAACATCAGGGATTTCAACGCAATGAGATGGGCGGTGTCACTGTAATGGATCTGCGCCTCTGCCCCACTCTTCACCAGGAGGATACGAAGTTCCGCAAAAACATCAGCACTTAAGAAATCAAACATATCAGGACTGCAGGTAAACTGAAGCTCGTCCTTTCCTGTCTCTTTTGCCTCCTGGAGCAGTTTCAGGACCTGTTCCTCTGATTCCATCACTTCCTCTTTTGTCTCAGACGAAGGCTCCGTTTCTACTGTCGATGTTTCTGTTGGTTTTACGCTTTCTGTCTGCTGACTGCTTTCTTCCGGTGCTCTGTTTCCAGAGCAGCCGAAAAGAGACAGACCTGCGAGCAGGCCTGCCAGTAATAATGTCATTAAAACACGTCTGAATCCGGGCTTTTTCATTCTCATGGACCGCTGTTCCCCTCTATCCGTTTGGATAAAGAA
The DNA here is from genome assembly GCA_902783795.1 of uncultured Eubacteriales bacterium. GTDB lineage: Bacteria > Bacillota > Clostridia > Lachnospirales > Lachnospiraceae > UBA1267. The sequence continues at coordinate 9,845 of CACZSO010000143.1, read as the reverse complement.
ATGATACATGTTTTCTATTTATCTGTCAATGCATTTATGGTTTCTGGTCTTCTTCATATGGACCACCCTTTACCACACATATGGAATTACTTTATATTTTACTTTCTTTTTATATTCCGTATAGCCTTCCAGCCCTTTTTCCAATACTTCTTCTTCGTTTCTGATCCGCTTGGCTATGACGGGAATATACAGCAGCATGATAACAAAGGAAATCACCGATCCCAGCACTAAAGGCATAGCCAGAAACAGCAGCAAAGTACTCATGTACATGGGATGGCGCACTATACCATACAAACCGGTATCGATCACTTTCTGATTCTCCTGAACCTCCACTGTCCGTGAAAGATACACGTTTTCTCTCAGCACTTCTGCGTACAATATATAGCCGGCAAGAAACATTGCCCCTGCTGCCCAGGAGACCCAGTCCGGTAATATGATCCAGCCGAACCTGAAGTTCAGTCCGGCCACAATGAAAGCCGCCAGAAACATACAGCCGCTCAGCAAGAGCACTGTTTTCTGTTCTGACTCCTGTTCTTTGGCATTCAACCTTTTTCTCAGCAGGTCAGGACTCTTCTTCATCATGACCAGACCTGCCCCGAACATCGGCACAAAAAGAATCCCCATTAAAAGCCATCCCTGCCACCAGGACCATGTTCCCGCCGGCAAAAAGATCAGGACTCCTACCAGAATAAAACCTGCCAGGAATTTTATGATCGCCTGTACAAACAGTTTTTTATCCATGACCAGATACCTCTCTGCTGTTATTTTATCCTTCTTCTAATAAGCCCTGTCTCTTCTTCCGTTTCCCGGATGCAGCATACTTCCACAGTTTCTCCTGCCCTGACTCACGCTTCTGTCAGCACTTCTCCGATTTGAGACAGATCTGTCACCGTATATGTCTGTCCCTGTTCTTTTTCGGATCCTGTCCGGTCTATCCATATGGTCTTCATCCCCAGTTCTGCCGGGGCTATGATATCTTCCCGGAAGGAATCTCCTATAAAGACCGCCTGTTCCGGCTTTATGCCTTCTGCTTCCAATATCTTTTCGTAAAATTCCCGGCGCGGCTTATAAAGGCGCAGGGTCTCCGATGTGTATTCTGCATCAAATTCAATACCGTTTTTCGTAAGATTGAACTGCATCGGAATATTGTCAGCATTAGAGCCGGCCACGATGCGGTATTTCTTCCGAAGAGAATCAAGGGCTTTTTTTGCCTCCGGATAGGCCACGCGTTTTCTTACTATTTCAAGTGTCTCTCGGTAGGCTTCCAGAGGATCTCCGCTGCAGCCATAGTGTTCATACAACCAGGTAATACGGTCTATAAACAGCTGTTGTTCTGTACGGAAAACCTCTTCCGTTTCCGCTTTTTTATAGTATTCTCCCCAAAGTCTGTGAAACTCTTCTTTCGGTGTTTCTGTGCCGGCTTTTCGCATATGACCGCGCACGATCTCTGCACTCAATCCGTGTTCAAACCGAATGATCGTACCATATACATCAAAAATAAGTGTCGTGATCATATATTATTATCTCCTTATAATGATTTTAACACTAAGGCAGTGGAAAAGCAATCATTGCCGGAAGATCCTGTGCTTCTTCCCAAAACATCGTTTAACCCAAAACCCATACTGACAGTATAGAAATTAATCTCAATATAGTATCGATAGTATCTTCCTTTTTTATGAAATCCCGTTATAATAAGGGCATGAGATCATAAAGGAGGTCTTCCCTGTGCAGCTGACTCTCTCTGAAAATATACGTATGTTCCGTAAACAGCGGAAACTGACTCAGGAAAAACTGGCAGAAGCTTTAGGCGTTACAGTGGGTGCGGTCTATAAATGGGAATCCGGACTGTCAGTCCCGGAACTGGGTATGATCGTAGATATAGCGGATTTTTTCGAAATATCCGTCGATGCATTGCTGGGCTATAAAATGCAGGATCATCGTCTGGAAGCCTTAGAAAACCGACTGGCAGAATATTGCCGGACCTTGGATCCGGCAGCCATTGAAGAAGCAGACAAGGCTCTGGCCAAATATCCCTACTCTTTCCGCATCGTCTACCTGGCCGCCAGCATCCATCTGGCCTATGGTACCGCCAATCACCGCAAAGAAGAGCTTATGCGGGCCCTGGATCTTTTGGAACAGGCCTGCATCCTGCTCCCTCAGAACGATGATCCCAGGATCAGTGAAGCTACCATCAGCGGTGACATGTCTCTGGTCTGGTTTCAGCTGAATGAATACGAGAAGGGCCTGGAACTGCTTAAAAAGAATAATGCCAACGGGCTTTTCAGCAGCGGGATAGGCGCCTGCCTGGCTGTCTACATGGACCGGCCGGAAGAAGCTCCTCCCTTTTTATCAGAAGCCATGCTGGACTCACTTTCTGATCTTTTCACCATCGTCCTGGGTTATCTGTTTGTTTACCGCTCACGGAATGACTGGAATCAGGCACTGAGCATCATCCATTGGAGTCTGGATATTCTGGGTGGTGTCAAAACAGAAGGAAAGATCTACATTATGGATAAGACCCAAGCGGAATTGCTGGTTTCTCTTGCCTATGCGCAGAAAAAAGCAGGAATGAAAGACGCCTCTCTCTCTTCCCTGAAACAGGCAGCAGACATTGCCCGGGCCTTTGATTCCCGGCCGGATTACAGCATGAGCGCCTTACGTTTTGCCGAAAAAATGGATCAGATGATAGCCTTTGACATCTTAGGCGCAGCCGCTGAAGAAAGTATAGCTTATCTGATCAGCCTGTTTGATGATCAGGAGCTGTCAGAACAATGGAAGGAACTGATGAGCCATGACTGAGTCAATGAATCCTAAAGATAATCTATTCTCAAACAAAAACTTCCGGCTGGTCTTTTTAGGGGCCCTGGTATCGGAGCTGGGAGCTATCCTTTACAGCTTTGCGGTGAGTTTTTATATTCTGGAGATCACAGATAACAATGCCTTCCTTCAGGGCCTGTACCTGGCGCTGTGCGGTGTAGCCATGCTAGTCTTCACCCCTATCGGAGGGGTCTTGGGTGACCGCTTCAATAAGGCTAAGATCATGTATGTCTGCGATTTCCTGAAGGGCGGCACCATCCTCCTGGCCACCATACTGATGCTTTTGTTCCGGGAGAACAGCGCCCATGTGGTGATCCTTTTTGTCTTAGGGATCATCGGCAATGCGGTGAGCGGGGTTTTCTCACCTGCTTCCGGTGCCCTCTTTCCTCACATCATAGAAGAGGATCAACTGCAGAAGGCGAATTCATTCTTTTCCATCAAGAGTTCCCTGGAAGGTATCTTAGGGGTAGTCCTGGCAGGCATTCTGTATGCTGCCCTGTCCATCCATACATTGTTCTTTTTTGTAGGGATCTGTTTCGTGGCTTCCGGCATTTCGGAAATGCTGATCCACTATGATCACAAGCCCTCTCCTGAACAGCTGACCCTTAAAGTCGCAGCCCGGGATATGCGGGACGGCATCATCTATCTGAAAGATAAGAAAGCGATCCTGGCCCTTTTAGGCTCCATGCTGTTCGTCAATTTCTTTTTTGCTCCTGTCTCAGGGAATTTCTTTCCCTTCTTTGTAAAAACAGACCTGGCCCAGGCACCCTCTTATCTTTTGGACAATGTATTGACCCCCGAACTCTGGTCTTCTGTGTTCAGTGTATGTTTTGGTTTCAGTTCCCTGGCCGGCGCTGCTGTCTTAAGCATGCGGCCGACAGAAGAAAAGACAGGCCGGAAAGTAGCCTTCAGACTGGGATTTATCGCCATCCTGTTCATAGGCATGACTCTTTGCTACTGGCTGCTGGTGGATCGTGGGAATTCCGTCAATAGTTTTCTTATACTTCTTTCTTCTGGCTGTCTGGTCATAGGCTTTACGATCGCTTTTATCAATATCCCGCTGAGCACTACCCTGATGCGCATTGTGGACAGAGATAAACTCAGTAAAGTAAACAGCATCATGAGCATCGGCTCCCAGGGTATGATCCCCATAGCTTCCGTCCTGGCCGGCGCTGTCCTTAAGACCGCCGGCAGCACCACCCTGCTGGCCTTCTGTTCACTGGGCTTTACCATCACTGCTGTCCTGATGCTGTTGAATAAACACATAAAAGAACTGTAGACCTGTCAAAAAAAGAGGTTGCTGCCCGAGATGCAGCAACCCTTTTTTATGAATTATAATGCTTATCCTTCAAAGAACCACTCCATGACCTTCGGTGTGTATTCCATCCAGAATTTCCCATCGTGGCCGCCGGGGCTGGTCTTAAACACATGAGGTACGCCTTTTTCCGTCAGGAACTTATCAAAGGCACGGTTCGGCTCGATCAGGAAATCCTCTGTACCGCAGCAGAAATAGATATCCGGCATCTTTTTACCTTCCGCCAGAATATTCTCCACCAGGACCTCAGGATTCGCCGTGCTTTGCTGGATAGTGTCCAGGTCGCCAAACAGGAAGCGGTAATAAGCATAATTATTCACGCCATTATCCTCGCCCTCCTTCATATGGGCGATCTGATTAATGATCAGGGCAGATGACTGACCGGCTACTTTTCCGAAGGTTTCGGGATAAGCCAGGGCTGTATGGATGGCACCGTAGCCGCCCATGGAAATGCCGGTAATATACGTATCTTCCGGCTTCATGGCCAGACCGAAAGTCCTGCGCACGTAATCTACCATCTCTTCACCGATAAAGGTCTGGAACTGCCCGCTGGGCGATGCATTGTTCACATAGAACGCATTCTCACCATAGACAGAAATGATGGCTGTATTATACTTCATAGCCAGCATTTCATTGCCCCATTCTGCTCCTCCGGTATAGCCGGGAAGATTAAAGACCACCTTCATAGGCCGCTCCATGTGAGGATTTACCGGCGCCTGGATACCGGGAACCGCAGCGCGGAAGTCATTGGGGATGACAGCGCGGAAGGTAACGGGACGCACCAGTGCATTAGAAAAATACTCAACTTCTATTCTTGCCATAAAATTACCTTGATGATGCGGCCTGAGATGCCGGCACCATTTTTCCTTTCATTCTTTTTCTTAGTTTTATCATTTTTTGACCAGCTCTGTCAATATCATCCGGGTGTATGATCCGGGTATTTTCTATATTTCCTGCTCCGGCAGGATCTCTTCTGGCGTCTTTGCCAGGTAGCAGGCTTTCTGCAGTTCTTCCCGGCTGCCGTAGCCGTACAGCACACCCACAGAATCTACGCCGGCTTCCTTCGCCCCTTGAATGTCCTGATCCCGGTCCCCGATCATAAGGACTGTGGCCCTGTCCCGGATCCCCAGTTCCTCTATGGCATAGTTTATCACCTCGACTTTTTTCGTGCGTTCCTCATTCATGGTCGCCGCCCCAATAAAGTCAAAGAACTGATACAGGTCAAAATGCTTAAGGATCGTGACAGCAAATTCATCCGGCTTAGAGGTGCACAGGACGATCTTTTTGCCCATGGTCTTAAGTTTTTCGAGAACTTTCGGTATCCCGTCATACATGGTGTTTTCAAAAATACCACGGTCCCGGAAATACTCCCGGTAATATTCCACACCTTTCACCGCTTCTTCATGAGAAAAGCCATAATATTTCATGAAAGAATCTATGAGGGGCGGCCCGATAAAAGGATATAGTTTTTCCCTGTCCGGCACATCGATCCCGTATTTCTTAAGTGCGTGCATCACTGAATTCGTAATGCCCAGACCAGGATCCGTCAATGTCCCATCCAGGTCGAATAAAAAGTATTCGTAGTTTCTGTTATATTTCATGATATTTTCCCATCATTCAGATCAATGCAGCATCCCCTGTCAGAACAGATACACCCGCACCTCATAGGGGTGTGCAGTAAACCTATCAGCCTTGCGGGAAACTTTTTTATAGTTGCAGAGGATCAGTCTGCCTTTACTGAAATCAAAGCCCGACGGCAATTTGTATAGTTCTTCTTTTTCCGAGAAAGAGCAGATCACCAGCAGACGGTGCTGCCCGTCAGAACGTTCATAAGTATAGAATTTCCCTGAAGAATGATCATACTCCTTAAAGCTTCCGTCTTTCACGATCTTCAGCTTCCGGCGCAGTCTGATGGCTCTACGGTAGAAATTCAGCACAGAATCAGGATCTGCCTCAGCTTCCTCTACATTGACTTCCTTATAGTTTTCATTAATGCTGAACCAGGGCTCAGCCGTGGAAAATCCTGCATATTCACCGGCGCTCCACTGCATAGGCGTCCTGGCGGAATCCCGGGAAGCCCTGTGATAAAGCTTAAGCCTCAGTCCATCAGGAAGCCAGGTTTTCTGATTCAGGGTCTGGACATCCTCATACTGACCGATGGTCTTAGGATACCAGTTTGTCATGCCTATCTCCTGCCCCTGGTAAATGAAAGGCGTTCCCTGCTGGAACAGATACATGGCAGCCAGCATCTTCGCCGATTCTTTCCGGAACTTCTCGCTTCCGTACCTGGAGACCACCCTGGGATGATCGTGGTTTTCCAGATACAGCATGTTCCAGGCTTTTCCGAGCAGCCCCTCCTGCCAGGAGGTAAATGCTTTTTTCAGACGGCGCAGAGAAAACTTAAGGGGCATATAGTCCGTCAGGAAACAGTCACCGGTCATACACTGGAACTGGATCATCATATCGATGTCTGAACCATTTGGTCCCGGGTCTTCTTCGCTGATATAGCTTAAAGCCATTTCCGGCGAGACCAGCGGCGCTTCCGCCAATGTCATGCAATCATATTTTGACAGCACGTCCCTGCGGAATTCCTGCAGATACTCATGGATATGAGGCCCATGGTTATAAAAACGGATGCCTTTGCTGGCTGGGTACAGATGATCATCCGGTAAGCCTTCCTTCTTGGAAATAAAGGTGATGACATCCTCACGGAAGCCGTCCACCCCCAGATCCAGCCAGAACTTCAGGATCTTCTTCACTTCTTCACGTACCAGCGGGTTATCCATGTTGAGATCCGGCTGACGGATCGCAAACAGGTGCAGATAATACTCCCCGCGCGCCTCGTCCCACTGCCAGGCCTTGCCCTCGAACATACTGTCCCAGTTGTTCGGCAGACTTCCGTCAGGCTTTGCCGGCCTCCAGATATAGTAATCCGTATAGGGATCGATCCGCTGCCGTGATTTCTGGAACCATTCGTGCTCGTCACTGGTGTGGTTGACCACCAGGTCCATGATCACCCGGATCCCGCGCTCATGAGCGCCATCCAGTACTTTTTTAAATGCCTCCATTCCGCCGAATTCCTGGGCAATATCCATATAGTCCGAGATATCATAGCCACAGTCCACTCCAGGGGAGGGGTAAAGCGGGGAGAACCAGATCCCGTCAACTCCCAGGCTCTTTATATAGTCCAGCTTTTCATAGACACCCAGAAGGTCTCCCATGCCATCGCCGTTTCCATCCTTAAAGCTCCGGGGCCAGATCTGATAAAAGACCGAATCTTTATACCACCGTGTCCGCTCCATATCGTATCCTCCTGTATTCACAAGAAATTTATAGCGGGATATATCAAAACCTGGGCTCTGTCTGCACACTGATCCATTTTTCAGTGGTGAATTTCTCCACGACCCAGTGGTCATTAAATCTGCCGACACCGCTCATCTTCTCACCGCCAAACATCACATGAGGCTCATCATTGATGGACTGATCATTCACATGGACCATGCCGGATTCTATCCTTTTGGCAACTTCCATGCCATGGAAAAGATCCTCGGTAAAGACACTGCCGCTGAGACCGTAGCTGGTATCATTGGCTATGGCGATACCTTCCTCTTCGTCCTTGACTTTGAGGAGGCAGACGACAGGACCGAACACCTCATTGCAGCAGGCGGGCATGTCGTTAGTACAGTCTGTAAACACCCACGGATAGATATAATTTCCTTCCGTATGACCTTCCAAAGCAACGGTGGCGCCTGCTTCAATATTGGCTTCTATATATCTTTCAATGCTCTTGACCTGAGTCTGGGAAATGATAGGTCCTATGAAAACTTCCGGGTCGTGAGGATCGCCGACCTTTACCTGTTTTACAGCTTCGATAAAGATCTTTGCGAACTCATCATATCTGCTCTCTTCGATCAATATCCTGTTGAGAGCCATGCACACCTGTCCCTGGTTGAAGAATGCTCCGAAGATGGCCGCCCTGGCCGCCTTCTCGAGATCAGCATCCTTAAGGATCAGCATCACATTGTTCCCGCCCAGCTCAAGAGATACATCTTTAATCATGCTGCCTGCCGTAGAACCTATTCTCTTTCCCACTTCTGTGGAACCGGTGAAGCTGATAGCATCAGGTACAGGATGCTCTACAAAATAATCGCCGATATCACTGCCCCTTCCGGCCACAGCATTGTACACACCCTTAGGAAATCCGGCCTTTTCAAAGAATTTGCCAATGATGAAGGCCGTACCCGGGGTATCGCTGGCCGGCTTCAATACCACTGTATTTCCTGTGGCCACAGCCGGGACCACGCTTCTCATGGCCAGTACCAGCGGAACATTCCAAGGTGCAATCACACCGATGACTCCCTTCGGGTTTTTGAATGTGAAGTTCTGCTTTCCCGGGATATCCGATGCAATAGTCTCACCCCTCATCAGGTAGGGGAATTTCATAGCCTGCTTACAGATGTTGATACATGTAGAGATCTCGAAACCTACCTTAGGCGCCGTCGAACCTCCTTCGCAAATGAGAAGATCTGCAATCTCCCCGCTCATTTCTTCAATGGCCTGAGCCAGCTTTTCCAGCATCGCTGCTTTCTCTCCCGGCGTGGTGGCTGCCCATGCGGGCTGGGCTTTTCTGGCAGCTTCATAAGCCCTGTCCACATCCTCCTTACTTGCAGCCTTATAGGTATAAAGGACACTGTTATCCATGGGACAGGCGTCTTCCATCACCTTACCGCTGGTCCCTTCGACCCATTGCCCGTCAATATACAATTTGTCATAAGCAATCATGAGATACTCCTTTCATAAATGTTGTCAAATTGTTGTCAGTCACGCTTTGATCCGACATCTCCCTTCGCATTTTTCACCATGACTTCATCTTCACGCAGTCATTTCCTTAAGTGCTATATGAAATAATCGTTTCAAAGACTCTATGACATAATACTACTATTGTCGGTTATCCTTGTCAATGATAACAGATCCACTTACAAATGACGCTTCAAGCAAAATCGTGATCCTGACATTAAACCTTTTGGATAAGAAAAAGCCTCATGCAGTAACTAAAGTTACAGCACAAGGCTTTTAGGTTTTACTACTACAGCATGAAACTGAATTCTACTCCCGTGTCTGTGTTTCTGACGTTCAGGCTGCCGCCGTGCAGCAGGATGATGTTTTTCACTATGGCCAGGCCCAGCCCGGTCCCGCCCCGGGTGCGGGCATTGTCTGCTCGGTAAAAAGTGTCCCAGACTTTTGACAGGGCTTCTTCCGAAAGCGGCTCGCAGTCATTCCGGATAGTAAAGCGGGTCTTTCCGGCTTCCTGCCGGATCAGGCACTCTATGCTGCCTCCAACATCCGTATATTTTACGGCATTGGAGACCAGGTTTTCAACAGCCCTTCTGATCAGCGTCTTATCGGCATAGGTCAGGACGTCTTCTCCCGGATCAAAGGAAATAGTCAGGTTTTTCTCTTCTGAAAGTTTCTGAAAGTGCTCCAGAACTTCCCCTGTGACATCTTTTAAAGAAAATGCTTCCTGAGAAAGCGTGACTTTTCCGGCTTCCAGACGGGACAGTTCCAGCATGCTGAGGACCATCTCATTGGTTCGGTCGGTCTCCTTCAAGATAACGTCGATATAGTGATCCCTTTTATCTTCATTAATATGTTCCTTCAGCCCCTCGGCGTAGCTTCGGATCACTGCCAGAGGGGTTTTTAATTCGTGGGCCAT